>JAIXYF010000175.1 GCA_027490345.1 Novosphingobium sp. | reverse complement strand
TGGCGAGACGTACATCTGTGGAAATCCACCATATCTAGGCAAAGGCAAGAAAGATGAGAGTCACCAAGCCGATATGGAGCGGATTTTTTTTTCCCGTACTAGTCAGTGGGGTTACGTCGATTATGTCGGGTGCTGGCTTGTCAAGGCTGCGGACTATTGTCAGATCGTCGAAGGCTCGGTTGCTGGATTGGTAACAACGAACTCGGTGTGCCAAGGTCGACAGGTTCTGCAACTCTGGCCCACTATTATCAGTGCGCAGGCGGAAATTCGTTTTGCGCATTTGTCGTTCAAGTGGAGCAACAGTGCGATGCATAATGCAGGCGTTATCTGCGTTATCATTGGCATAGGGAAAGTCGGTAGCGGACGCGCTGAAAAGGTAATATTTGACGGCGATACCGCAAAAATGGTCGGAAATATAAATCCATATCTGACAGGTGGTGCAAACATCGTTGTCGAGAGTGTGAGTCGGCCGCTATCCTCACAACTACCTAAAGTCATTACTGGAAGTGTACCCAACGACGGCGGAAATTTGCTTTTTTCGCCCGCTGAGATGCTGGAACTGACCGCTCAACACCCTGAAGCCAAGCCACTGTTCCGAAAGTTTATGGGGTCACAAGATTTCATTCAGGGTGCCCAAAGAGCATGCTTACTCATCCCCGATGCCGAGTTGGCGATGGCGAAAGAAGTTCCTGAAATCGCACAACGCCTTGAAGAGGTGGCGCGGTTGCGGAGGCAAAGTCCAAAAAAGGAAACGCGGGAAGTTCTGGCCGATGTTCCTCACCGCTTTCAACATGTGGCCGGCGTTCCAGCTAAAGCAGCGCTAATCATTCCTTCAGTTAGCTCAGAGGCGCGAGAGTGGTTTCCGGTAGGCTTTCTCCCGACGGGGACCGTAGTTTCCAATCTTGCATTTTTCGCCAATGATCCACCAATCTGGTCATTTGCAGTTGGAGCTTCAAAGCTTCATCTAGTGTGGCTAGCAACCGTGTGCGGAAAATTGAAGACGGATTACCGCTATTCCAACACCCTCGGCTGGAACACGTTCCCCGTCCCAACTCTGACCGATCAGAACAAAGCCGACCTCACCCGCTGCGCAGAGGACATCCTCCTCGCCCGCGAGGCGCATTTCCCAGCGACGATCGCCGACCTCTATGATCCTGAAGCCATGCCCGAAGACCTGCGCGCCGCGCACGATCGCAACGACGAGGTGCTGGAACGCATCTACATCGGTCGCCGCTTCCGCAACGACACCGAACGGCTGGAAAAGCTCTTCGAACTCTACACCAGAATGACCGCGAAGGCAGGCAAGGGGAAAGCCGCGTGAGCAAGCCGCCCGGCTGGGACGCCAAGGCCATCGGCGAAATCGCCGCGCGCCATTATGGCAACTTCACGAAAATGTTCGAACATCACGGCTGGCCCGAGCGCGGGCAAGACATGATGCGCAAGGTTCAGACCCGCGTGAAGGAGCACTACGGCAGCATCGCCGCGTTCGTGGCGAAACACGAAGATCGTTCATGAACCGGTGCTTTGCATCATGACGGATTCGCTTTGCGCATGATAGGATGAGGCAATGCAGATTCTGTTCATTGACGAATCCGGCACTCCGCCGCCGGTTGACAAGATTGCAACTTCGCCGCTGTTCGTTCTGGGCGGGGCCATCATTCCGGATGAGTTCTGGCACCGGGTGAAAGCCGATCTTGAAGCGGCCAAGCGTGATTTCGACGTTACCGGTGAGATCAAGTGGCGCTTCTTCTCACCCGATAACCGCAAGCACCATTCGCTCAGCCATCTTGATGCTGCTGACAAGGAAGCCCTGCGCACCCGGTTGTTCGGGATCATCGCCCGCTACAAATCCATTAAGACGATGAGCGTCATTGTCGATGTCGCCGCCGCCTACGAGCTGAACTACATCAACAGCCCGGATGATCTCTACTGGTATGCCTACAAGACCATGACGGAGCGGTTCCAGTATTACCTCCAGGACATCTCGCGCATCGCCGGCCAGCGGATCAACGGCATTATCGTTTGCGATCATCGCGGGCCGAATGATGATCGCCGGTTGCAAGAGTTGCACAGCAAGCTGCTGTTGGGCCAGCACGATGCCCATTCCAGCTATACCCATCTGGTGGAAGGCGTCTTCATCGCCCCATCGCACCTCAGCGTTGGCATCCAGTTTGCGGACATGGTCGGCGGAGCCGTGCTGCGGCGTTTCAAGGCAGATGATCCGCGCTTCTTCGATCAGATCGCCGACACGTTCCGCAAGTCGGACGCAGGCAAGACCGAAGGCTACGGCCTGATCCGTTTTCCAAAAAGGAGGGGGTGACGCCGTGTCGGGGTTACCCCCAATCCTGCAAAACGACGCAGTCACGGCGCAATTCCCATGTAGGCGCGCGGGATCACTTGTGCAAGGAAAAGACTGATGACCAGCGCCAAGCCCATCCCAGCCGTCAGCTTCCAGACCGCACGCACGGGGGTCTCGGCAAAGGCAAACGCCCTCGGAATGCGCCCGATGCAGGAGCGCGCCTATAACAAGCGCGGCGAGCAGTATCTGCTGATCAAGTCGCCGCCAGCCTCGGGCAAGAGCCGCGCGCTGATGTTCGTGGCGCTCGACAAGCTCCACAATCAGGGGCTGAAGCAGGCGATCATCGTCGTGCCTGAGAAGTCGATCGGCGGCAGCTTTGCCAATGAGCCGCTCGCTTCCTATGGCTTTTGGGCGGACTGGACGGTGAAGCCGCAGTGGAACCTGTGCAACGCGCCGGGGCCGGACGAGGAGCGGGTCGATCCCTCCAAGGTGAAGGCCGTCGGGCAATTCCTTGCCAGCGGTGATCCGGTGCTGGTGTGCACCCATGCCACGTTCCGCTTTGCCGTGGATGCGCTGGGGGTGGAGGCCTTCGATGGCCGTCTGATCGCGGTGGACGAGTTCCACCATGTCTCTGCCAGCCCGGACAACCGGCTGGGCGCGCAACTCGCCGCGTTCATCGCGCGCGACAAGGTCCACATTGTCGCGATGACCGGCAGCTATTTCCGGGGAGATGCCGCGCCGGTGCTGACGCCCGAGGACGAGGCGAAGTTCGAGACAGTCACCTACACCTACTACGAGCAGCTGAACGGCTATGAGCACCTGAAGGCGCTCAACATCGGCTATTTCTTCTACACGGGCCGATATCTGGAAGCGATCGAACACTGCCTCGATCCCGGCCGCAAGACGATCGTCCACATCCCGTCAGTCAATGCGCGCGAGAGCACGAAGGACAAGGTGGCGGAGGTGAACGAGATCCTCCACTACCTCGGCAAGTGGACCGGGGCCGATCCAGTGACGGGCTTCGAGCTTGTCGCGCTGCCCGATGGCCGGGTGCTCAAGATCGCCGATCTGGTGGACGACAGCGATCCCGCCCGCCGCTCCAAGGTGCTCGCCGCGCTCAAGGACCCGGCGCACAAGAACGACCGCGATCATGTCGACATCATCATCGCGCTGGGCATGGCCAAGGAAGGGTTTGACTGGATCTGGTGCGAGCACGCGCTGACCGTCGGCTATCGCTCCAGCCTCACCGAGATTATCCAGATCATCGGCCGCGCCACGCGCGATGCGCCGGGCAAGGAGGTCGCCACCTTCACCAACCTCATCGCCGAACCCGATGCGAGCGAGGCCGCTGTCGCAGAGGCGATCAACGACACCTTGAAGGCGATCGCGGCCAGCCTGTTGATGGAACAGGTGCTCGCGCCTCGCTTCACCTTCACGCCGAAGAACAAGGGGCCGCTGCCCGACTTCGATTATGGCCCGGCTGGCTATCAGGAGGGCAAGACCAACAGCGGTGTTCGCGGTGGGGATGGCCAGCTTCATTTCGAGATTGCCGGGCTGGTCGAACCCAAGAGCCCTGAAGCAACGCGTATCTGCCAGGAGGACCTCAACGAGGTGATCGCTGCCTATGTGCAGACCAAGACCATCGCCGAGCGCGGTATGTTCGACGAAGAGACGCCCCCACAGGAACTGACGCAGGTCGCCATGGGCAAGATCGTGCGCGATCGGTATCCCGAACTCAGCGCAGACGATCAGGAGGCCGTGCGCCAGCACGCGATTGCCGCGCTGAACCTGACCCAGAAGGCCAAGGCGATCGCATTGGGTTCCGTCGATACTGGAGAGGGCGAGATCCGCGCCAACACCGCGCTGATCGATGGCGTACGCCAGATCGCCATGGACGTGCGCGAACTCGACATCGACCTGATCGACAGCATCAACCCGTT
>JAIXYF010000182.1 GCA_027490345.1 Novosphingobium sp. | reverse complement strand
GCGATCGAGCTGAAATTGGCACCGATGAAGCCGACCATGCAGATGTTGAGCGCGATCACCGGCATGAATTCGATCAAGGTTTCAGACGGGCGGCTGGCGAGCCAGACCTGAAGTGCACTGAGCGCCAGCGAGACCAGCACGGCGGTGTGCGAAACGCGCCGCGCGCCGAAGCGTTCGACGATGCGCGAATTGAAGAAGCTGGCAAAGGCCATGCACAGCGCGGTAGCACCGAAGATCAGCGGGAAAGTATCGCCCGCGCCGAAATGTTCGCCCACCAGCTGCTGCGCGCAGTTCACATAGCCGAACAGCGCGCCGAGGATCAGGCCGCCGCCCACGACATAGCCGAACGAAGAGCGATCGGACGCGGCGGTGATCATGTTGCTGGCAATCGCGCCGGGGCGGATCGGCTGGCGATTGGCGGGATCGAGCGTTTCCTCCAGCCGCAGGCCGACCCACAGGCCGACGACGAGGCCCATCACCGCGAGCAGCCCGAAGATCCAGCGCCAGCCCGCGACCATCATCACGGCAAGGCCGATGCTGGGCGCAACCATCGGCACCATCATGAAGATCACGGTGATGGTGGACATCTGCCGCGCCATGGCATCGCCGCCGTGGCGATCGCGGATGATCGCGCTGGGCAGTACCGAGAGACCGGCGCTGCCGAGCGCCTGCGCCGCGCGCAAGACCAGCAGCGTGGTGAAATCCGTGACGAGCGCGCAGCCGAGCGAGAGCACGATGTACAGCGCAAGACTGCCCAGCAGGACCGGGCGGCGGCCATAGCGATCTGCCAACGAACCGGGAATCAGCGCGCCGAGGCCGCTGGCGAGGAGGAACACGCCCACGATCAGCTGGCGCTGGTTGGGATCGGTGATCGCCAGTTCCTGCGCAATGCCGGCCAGCGCGGGCAGCATGGCATCGATGGCCAGCGCCTGAAGCGCCATCGACATCGCCATCAGCACCACGAATTCGCGCGGCCCCATATTTGCGGAACCGGGCGCGCTGCCGGTGGCGCTGGAGGGAGCAGGGGATGCGGAGTTCATGGCAGGGGCTATAAGCAGAACGCAGAATGGTTCCCAGCGCTTTATGCTGCACTGCGAAAAGGGGTAGTATGACGCCAATGTCTGCGCCGCCGCCCTCCACATCCTCCGCCACACCCGATGATGAGGAGACCGCCAGCGGCCTGCGCAAGGTGATCCATATCGACATGGACGCTTTTTTCGCGAGCGTGGAACAGCGCGACAATCCGGCGCTGCGGGGCAGGCCCGTGGCCGTTGGCGGATCATCGGCGCGGGGCGTTGTGGCGGCGGCCAGCTATGAGGCGCGGGTGTTTGGCGTGCGTTCTGCGATGCCATCTGTACGCGCGGCGCGGCTCTGCCCGGAGCTGATCTTCTGTCCGCCCCGCTTTGAGGTCTACAAGGCGGTTTCGCAGCAGATCAGGGCGATTTTCCTGCATTTCACGCCGCACGTGGAGCCGCTTTCGCTGGATGAGGCCTATCTCGACGTGACCGACGACTTGCGCGGGATCGGCTCGGCCACGCGGATTGCCGAGCTCATCCGGGCGCGGATCAAGGCCGATACCGGGCTGACCGCGAGCGCCGGGGTCTCCTACAACAAGTTCCTCGCCAAACTCGCCAGCGATCAGAACAAGCCTGATGGGCTGTGCGTGATCCGGCCCGGCGAAGGCGCGGCGTTCGTGGCCGCGCTGCCGGTTTCGCGGTTTCACGGGGTTGGGCCGCGCGGGGCAGAGAAGATGGCGGCGCTGGGCATCGCGACGGGGGCCGATCTGGTGCAGCGCGATCTCGCCTTCCTGCGGGTGCATTTCGGATCGCAGGCCGATTACCTCTATCGCGCGGCGCGGGGGATCGATTTGCGCCGCGTGCGGGCCAACCGGCCCCGCAAATCAGTGGGCGGGGAGCGCACGTTCGAGCGCGACATCGGCAGCGGCCCGGCGCTGCGCGAGATGCTGGAGCGGATCATCACGCTGGTGTGGGAGCGCATTGAACGCAGCGGCGCGAAAGGGCGGACGGTGACGCTCAAGCTCAAGGACACCGATTTTCGCACGATCACACGGGCGCGTTCGTTCCCCGCCGCCGTGCCGGATGAGGCCGCCTTTGCCGCCGCGGCGCGGGCGTTGCTGGGCGGCGTGCTGCCGTTGCAGCAACCCGTGCGACTGATGGGGCTGACGTTATCGGCGCTGGAGGGGGAGGGCGGCGCGCCGCTTGCCCCCGCAGCGGCAGAGCCGGGCCAGGCCAGCCTACCGTTCTGATCCGGCCAGACTTTCGCGCCACGCCCGCCACCGGGTGAGCGCGATATGCACCACGGCGCCGGTGGCGGGCGGCAGGGCCTCAAGGCTGAAGAACCCCGCTTGCGCAATCTCGCGGCCATCGGCGCGGGGCGTGCCCTCGGCCGTGCCGGTGACGAGTTCGATGCGGTTGTGCCAGCCGCCGGGCATCACGCGCGGATCGGTGCCAAACCACACCGGATCCAGCAGCGTGCAGCCGGTTTCCTCGGCCAGTTCGCGCGCGCCGGTGGCGGCGGGGTCTTCCCCGCGCGCCAGCCCGCCGCCGGGCAGCAGCCAGCGATCCGGCTCATGATAGCTGTGGCGCACCAGCAGCAGGCGGCCCACATCATCGAAGGCCAGCACCCCGCAGCCGCGCACTTCGCGCCGCAGCAAGCCCCAGATCCGCAGCCGCACCGGCTGGCCGATCCGCAGCAGCGCGCGGTGAAGTGGCGGCGGCAGGCGCGAGAGCATCCCTCAGCCCAGGATGGAGCCGAGGAACCACACGCGCTGCTCGGCCTGATCGGTCCAGTCATCCGCCAGGCCTTCGGTGGCGTTATCACCCGCAGCGCTCGCGGCTGCCTTGGCGGCGCGGATGCGCGTCACGAACGCGGCGTTGTCATCGCGCAAGGCGGTGAGCATGGCGGCGGCATCAAGGCCGGCGCGATCATCATCGGCAATGGTGGCGCGCGCGGCAATCGCGCCGATCGAGGTCAGCGTTGCGCCGCCGTTCTTGCGCACGCGTTCGGCGATCACGTCGGTCAGCGCGAAGAGTTCGGCGGCCTGCGCATCGAACAACAGGTGCAGATCGTGAAACTGCGGGCCTTTGACGTGCCAGTGGAAGTTCTTGGTCTTGAGATAGAGCGCGAAGGTATCGGCGAGGAGGCCGTTGAGTGCCTCGATCAGGGCCTTGGAGGTGTTGTCACCGGGCATGTCGTGGAATCCTTTGCGACGCGGGTTGCAATGCCCTCTGTCTACACCACTGCAGCCCTGAAGGCCCACGCGAAATAGGGGTTTCTCTGATCGCCCTGATCGATCAATCGGGCGCAGTGCGCGGCGCCATGCCCAGCACCAGCGCCCCGGCGATGGCGGAGATGAGCGAACCGGCAAGCACGCCGATCTTGGCTTCCTCGATCAGGTGCGGCGCACCGGCGAAGGCCAGCGCGCCGATGAACAGGCTCATGGTAAAGCCGATGCCGCACAGCAGCGCCATGCCCCACAAGTGGAGCAGCCCGGCCCCCGCCGGCCGCGCGGCAAGCCCGGCGCGTTCGCAGCCCAGGATGGCCAGCATCACGCCGGCCTGCTTGCCCAGGAAAAGCCCCAGCGCGATACCCAGCGGCAGCGGCGCCATCAGCGTGCCCGAGCCCAGCTCCACCCCCGCATTGGCCAGGCCGAACAGCGGAACGATGAGGAAGCCGCTCACGCCTACCAGCGCATGTTCGAGCCGCAGCAGCGGGCTATCCCCGTGCCGGTCCAGCGCAACGGGAATGGTGAAGGCGGCCAGCACGCCCGCCACGGTGGCGTGAATGCCCGAATGGAGCACGGCAAACCACAGGGCGGCGGCAAGAACCAGATAGGGCGGCAGGCGGCGCACGCCGAATCGGTTCATGGCCGCCATCGCCGCGAACAGCAGCACCGCAAGCCCTAGCCAGGGCAGCGCGAGCGAGGAGGTGTAGAACAGGGCAATCACAGCGATCGCACCGATATCATCGACAACCGCAACGGTGAGGAGGAACAGCCGCACCGATGGCGGCACCCGGTTGCCGAGCAGCGCCAGCACGCCGAGCGCAAAGGCAATATCGGTGGCAGAGGGAATCGCCCAGCCTCCATGCAATTCGGACTTTTCGTTAGTAACGGCGAGAAAGACCAGCGCGGGGACCGCCATTCCGGCCAGCGCGGCCAGCACCGGCAGCCGCCGTCGGGCGCTGTCGGCCAGCGTGCCCATCACGAATTCACGTTTGATTTCAAGACCAACCACCAGAAAGAACACGGCCATCGCGCCATCGTTGATCCAATCGTGCAGGGTCTCCAGCCGCGCCACCGGGCTCCACGCCAAGGGCTGCAGGAACAAGGCGTGCCAGGCATGGGCGAGCGGGGAATTGGCCAGAACCAGCGCGGTGGCCGCGCAGGCCATTAGCACCAGACCGGGCGCGGCCTCGCTTGCGGCGATGCGGCTGCGAAGCCCGCCAGACCCAAGGTTTCTCGCCATTTTCGAACCAATCCTTCGGTCTGGTGTCGTTGCAAATATAAGTAATAATGCGTATTTCTGATGCATGGGAATAGTGCCGCTTGTGGCACGAGGGCAAGCCTATGACGCCGTTTCAAACGGCATTGGAGTGGCTCGGACAGGCCGAGCATGAGCTCCTTCTGTTCGCCGCGATATGGTTCGCGGTGGGGTCGCTTGACGAACTCGGCATTGATCTCCTGTGGTTCTGGTTGCGCCTCACCGGGCGGGTGCGCACCGGCAAGGTTTCGGCAGACAGCCCCGCTCCCTTGCGCGGGATGGCGGCGGTGTTCGTGCCCGCCTGGCAGGAAGCTGCGGTAGTTGGCGCGATGCTGGATCATACGCTTGTTTCGTGGCCGCAGAAAGACTTGCGCATCTATGCCGGATGCTATCGCAACGATACGGCCACGCTGGCCGCGATGATGGGGGCTGCGCGCGATCCGCGCCTGCGCATCGTGGTGCACAATTGCGATGGGCCGACCACCAAGGCCGATTGCCTAAACCGGCTTTATGCGGCGCTGATCGAGGACGAACGGCGCGGCGGTTTCCGCGCGCGCAGCATCATCCTGCACGATGCCGAGGATATGGTCCATCCCGCAGCCTTGGCGCTGCTTGATCGAGGGCTGGACGAGGCGGATTTCGTCCAGCTGCCGGTGCGGCCCGAACCGCAATCCGGTTCGCGCTGGGTGGCCGGCCATTATTGCGACGAATTTGCCGAATCGCATGGCAAGGCGATGGTGGTGCGCGATTGGCTGGGGGTTGGCCTGCCCGCTGCCGGGGTCGGCTGCGCGTTCTCGCGCGATGCGGTGGATGCCATTGCCGCCCGGCGCGGCGCGGCAGAGCCCTTTGCCGCCGAATGCCTGACCGAGGATTACGAATGCGGGTTGCTGATCGGCCAGATCGGCGGCGCCACGCGGTTCGTGCGGATGCGCGATGCTGAGGGGCACCTGGTGGCCACGCGTGAGTTCTTTCCGGCAGGCCTCGGGCCTTCGGTCCGCCAGAAGACGCGGTGGATGCACGGGATAGCCTTTCAGGGGTGGGACCGGCTGGGCTGGGAAGCCCATCCGCTGGAGCTGTGGATGCGGCTGCGCGATCGCCGCGCGCCGCTTAATGCCATCGTGCTCGCGGCAGCCTATATCCTGCTGATCCTTTCGCCGACGTTGTTCATCGCCGCGCAGTTCGGGGTCTATCAGCCGCAGCCGCTCGATCCGCTGCTGCGCTGGCTGCTCATTCTCAATTTCGCGGCCCTGGCTTGGCGCTGCCTGCTGCGCGCTGCGTTCACCGCGCGCGAATATTCGCTGGGTGAAGGGGTGATGGCGGTGCTGCGCATGCCGCTGGCCAACGTGATCGCGATCATGGCGGGGCGCCGGGCGATCATGGCCTATCTTGCTTCGCTCTATACGGGCCGGGTGCAGTGGGATCACACCACGCATCTGGCCCATCCAGCCCTTTCCCCAGTCCGCTGAAGCAGGCAGCCGCCCTGATCCCGCTTGGCGGTGCGCACGGAGCCGGAAAGACCGGTCCGCCTGGGCAGCCTGTGATCGCGCTGACCATGATCCTGGCGCTGTGGATCGCCATGCGGATGACGGTCCTTGGCATTGCGGGGGAACCTGCGCCGGGTAAACGCGAACCGGGCCACATGGAACGGGGCCCGATGGAAGGCGCCCAAATACAACGCGATAGGCCGCAGCTGGCTGCGCTGCGCCCCGAACCATGGCAGGGCTCGCCTGCCTCCGGGCGAGAGGGGGGGACTGCTGCGCCCTTTGATCCCGCCGCTGGCCTGCAGAGCGGCGCCGATCCTGTCTGGCCTGGTTTTGCACCCTACACGCCCTTTCCCGATCGTCCCCCGGTCGTTTCAGCCGCTTCCGCTGTCCCGGCTGTTCCAGCCGGTGCCGCTGCGGCAGAACAGGCCGCCCCCCTTGCGCGGCGTGAACGTGCGCCGGGCTTGCTGCGCCGCTGGTGGGCGGCGCGCAAGGCACAGCTGCTTGCGGTCTTCTCGGCGCGCCGCGGATCGGGCGCGGCCACGGGCGATGCCGGTGAAAACGACGCGGAGGCCAACTGGCAGCTCCCTCCGGGCAGCGGCGCCGGGGCGCAGCGGCCGGTCCTGTCCTTTCTCCCCGCCCCTGCACAGACCCGTGAGGCGCTGCGCCAGCCCCCCGGCGGACCAGCCGGGGCGGCGGCGCCGCTTGTGGTTGCGGCGTCCGGCGCGTCCGCGCGGCGCTGGTCGGCTGATGGCTGGATGCTGCTGCGCGGGGGCGATAGCGCGCCAGCGCTGGCGGCGGGCGCGGCGTCTTATGGCGGCAGCCAGGCTGGCGCGGTGCTGCGCTACCGCCTCGCTCCTTCCAGCCCGCTGGCGCCGCATGCTTATCTGAGGACATCGGGCGCGCTGGGCGGCACTTCGGGGCAGGCCGAGGCCGCGCTTGGCCTGATGCTGCGGCCGGTGCGGCGCCTGCCGCTGGCGCTGCTGGGCGAAGTGCGGCTCCAGAACCAAAGCGGGCTTGTGGCCGCGCGCCCGGTCATCATGGGGGTGACGCAATTGCCCCCGCAGCGCTTGCCGCTGGGCTTTGAGGGTGAGGCTTATGCCCAGGGCGGCTGGGCCGGGGGGCGCGATGCCACCGCGTTCTATGATCTGGCCACCACCGTGCAGCACCCGCTGGCAAGGCCGCTGCAGCGCCTTGACCTGAGCGCAGGGGGCGGCCTGTGGAGTGGCGGACAGCGCGGGGCGGCGCGGCTTGATCTTGGCCCGCGCATCGAACTGCGTACCATGATTGGCCCGCAGGCGCGCCGCATTGGGGTGCGGGTGGGCGTGGATTGGCGCTTTCGCATCGCTGGTAAGGCCGAGCCGGGATCAGGCCCGGCGCTGACGGTGGCGGCGGGGTTCTGATCCGGAAAAACGCAGTGGGAAAAACGCGTCGGGAAAACCGGGTGCCCGGCGTTTGTAAAGCCGGCGCCAAGCCGCTAGCCTGCAGGGCAGGATGGATGTTTACCTGCCCATCGCGAATCTTTCGGTCAATGGCCTGATCATCGTCGCGCTGGGCGCGCTGACGGGTCTGCTTTCGGGTATGTTCGGCGTGGGCGGCGGGTTCCTCACCACCCCGCTGCTCATCTTCTATGGCGTGCCGCCCACCGTGGCGGCCGCTTCGGCGGCCAGCCAGGTGACAGGCGCCAGCGTTTCGGGCGCTTTTGCCCATGCGCGGCGCGGCGGCATCGATTTCCAGATGGGCGGCGTGCTGGTGGCGGGCGGCGTGATCGGCACTGCCTTTGGCGCAGGGCTGTTTCGCCTGCTGCAGGTGCTTGGCCAGATCGATACGGTGATCAACATCCTCTATGTGCTGATGCTGGGCGGGATCGGCGGGCTGATGGCGCACGAAAGCCTTGGCGCGCTGCGGGCCGAACGCAGCGGAAAGCCGCAGCCGCCGCGCAAGCGCCGCCATCATCCGCTGGTGGCCAGCCTGCCGCTGCGCTGGCGCTTCTATCGCTCCGGGCTTTATATCTCGCCGCTGGCGCCGCTGCTTCTGGGCGTGTTCACCGGCATTCTCACCATGCTGATGGGGATCGGCGGCGGGTTCATCCTGGTGCCCGCGATGCTCTATATCCTGGGCATGAGCGTGACTGTCGTGGTCGGCACATCGCTGTTTCAGATCCTGTTCGTCACAATGGCGACAACGATGATGCACGCGCTGACCACGCGCGCGGTCGATATCGTGCTGGCGGTGCTGCTGCTGATCGGATCGGTGACGGGGGCGCAAGTGGGCGCGCAGTTTGCGCAAAAGGCCAAGCCAGAGCATCTGCGGCTGATTCTGGCCGTGATCGTGCTTGCTGTGGCGGTGCGCATGGCGCTGGGTCTGGGCTACCGGCCGGACGAGATCTATACGGTGGTGGCGCAATGATCGCCCGGATCGCCGCGCTGCTGATCGCGCTGGTGCTGTGCAGCGGTGCGCGCGATCCCATTCTCGTGCCGGAAATCTCGCAGCACGAAATTCAGGTGCGCCAAGGCTTTACCGGGGCCGACTTGCTGCTGTTCGGCGCCATCCTGACACCGGAGGGCGCGCGTGCGGCAGGGGACTATGATATCGTGGTACTGCTCGAAGGGCCGACGCGCTCGATCGTGGTGCGCGAAAAGCGCCAGATTGCCGGGGTGTGGATCAATGCCAGCAGTACCGAATTCCGCTCTGCGCCCAGCTTCTATGCGCTGGCGTCTTCGCGGCCGGTTGCCGGGCTGGTCGATGGCAAGACCGCCGCGATCTATGAAATGGGCCTCAAGTGGCTCCAGCTATCGCCCGTGGGGGTGATCGATCCGGCCGAACAGAAGCGGTTTTCCGATGGTCTGGTCGATCTGATGCGGCGGCAAGCGCTGTATCAGGAAAACGAGCGCGGGGTGAAGATCAGCGGTCAAGTGCTGTATCAGGCGCGCATTTCCCTGCCCTCCACCGTGCAGATCGGCACTTATACTGCAGAAACGTTCGCCGTACGCGACGGACGGGTGGTGGCCTCGGCGATCTCGCGCGTCACGGTGCGCAAGGAAGGCTTCGAACTGCTGGTGGCCGAAAGCGCGGCACGCAACGGTTTCTTCTACGGTCTGTTTGCGGTCATCGTCTCGGTCTCGATGGGCTGGATTGCCGGGCGGCTGTTCGCGCTGGTCTGAAGCGGCGGCGGCTGGTGTCCGCTGCCCGTTGGCCTGCCGGAAGGGGCCCCGCGCGTACGCTTTCGCAGGTGTTCGGGTTCATGCTTCCCGCGCTCTCATTAGCCAGTTCTTAACCGTCAAAGCTTAGGTCTTTGGCTCAAGAAGCCCTTGCAGGCGGGAACCAGGTGACAATGAGCGACATGAGCATCAATGGCCTTCAAAGCGCTGGCCCGGCGACCTCCGCCGACCTCGCGGCCAATGGTGCGCGCCCGGCGGTAAACGCCGATCCGCGCGCTGCGCCGCGCGCCGCGCCAGACAATGCGCGCCGCCCGATCGGTTATGTGCTCGATGTGTCGGGCGCGGGCAGCTCGATCGCGCTCGATTTGACGCGGCTGGAAGAATGCATGGCCGATAGCGATCCCTCGATCTCGCTGGCGGGGCAGGTGGGAAGCCAGCTCAAGATCCGGGTCGGCCATGGCTGGCTGCTGGCCAGCGTGCGCACGCAGCGCCAAGACATGAGCGCGGGGCACGAGGGCGTGATCATCGCGCAGTGCGATTTTCTGGGTGAAGGCGATGAAGAGCGCCTGACCGGCAAGATCTATGGCTTCCGCCGCGGCGTGACGCGCTATCCCGTGCCGGGCTCGGCGATCTATCCCGCCACCAGCACCGACTTGCGCCAGATTTATGCCAGCGACGGGCGCACCAACGTCACCATCGGTACGGTGTTTCCCACACGCGATATCCGTGCCGGGCTCTATGTCGATGCGCTGCTGGGCAAGCATTTTGCCCTGCTGGGTTCGACCGGCACCGGCAAATCGACCAGCGCCGCGCTGATCCTGCACCGCATTTGCGAACTGGCCCCTGAAGGCCACATCGTGATGATCGATCCGCACGGCGAATACATGCAGGCTTTCCGCAATCACGGCCAGCTGCTCGATGTCTCGAACCTCAACATGCCGTATTGGCTGATGAACTTCGAGGAACACTGCGAGGTCTTCCTCACCTCCACCGGCACCGACCGGCAGATCGACTCCGACATTCTGGGCAAGTGCCTGCTGAACGCGCGCCACAAGAACCGGCTGGCGGAGCAGATCGGCAAGATCACGGTGGATTCGCCGATCCCCTATCTGCTCTCTGATCTGCTCAACATCCTTAACAACGAGATGGGCAAGCTCGACAAGGGCCACACTTCGGTTCCCTATCACCGGATCAAGACCAAGATCGAGGAACTGCGTGG
>JAIXYF010000143.1 GCA_027490345.1 Novosphingobium sp. | reverse complement strand
CTTCTGGATCGTGCCCCACACGCCGTCGCCGATCTCCAGCATCACGTTGTTTTCGCTGTGATGCGCGCCCGCCGCCCAATCCAGCCGGGTGGGATCGCCCGCATTCAGCGCAGCCAGAAACCCATCGAGTGCAGCGTAAAGACCGGTGCGGTCCATGATCTCTCCCAGAGTCAATTCTTCTTGGGCCTTTGACGCCCGTTCGATTCCGGCATACCGTATCAATTGTTAGAATAAAAGGGGAGAGAGTCGATGGCGCGAACCGCCACGGAACAAGCCAACCACGATCTCGTGATCGAGATGTACCACAAGGTGCTCATCGCGATGGATAGCAGCGCGGTGGACCGCTACATTTCGCCCGATTACATCCAGCATTCCATGCTCGCCCCGCCCGGTGTCGATGCGCTGAAAGCCTTTCTCGATCACGTAAAGGTCGAATCGCCCGATGCGAAGCAGACCATTCACCGCAGTTTTGCCGAGGGCGATCATGTGATCGTGCACACCCATGTTCAGCGCTGGCCGGATGATCCGGGCCTTGCGGTGGTCGATATCTTCCGCTGCGAAGGCGGTATGATCGTGGAGCACTGGGACGTGCTGCAGGACGTACCTGCCACGCCCGTCAATCCCAACTCTATGTTCTGAAAGGAAAACCGATGCGCCGCACCTTCCTTGCCGCAATCGCCCTGCTCGCGGCCCCCGCCGCACACGCAGAGACTTGCACGCTCACCCCCAAACAGGTCGTCACCCAGTTCCTCCACGAATTCTACATCGAAAAGCAGGTGCGCTCCTCGTTCGAAAAGTGGGTCGATCCGGGCTATATTCAGCACAATCCTTATGCCCAGACCGGGCGCGAGGCCGCGATCACCTTCCTTGAAGGCTTCGTAAAGGGCACGCCCGGCCAGAAAACCACGATCCACCGCATCATTGCCGATGGCAACCTCGTCGCGGCCCACATGCACGGCCGGAACGAGACCGGCACTCCCGCAGAGCAGCGCGGCTTTGCCGTGGTCGACATTTTCCGCGTCGAAGGCTGCAAGGTCATGGAGCACTGGGACGTGCTCAGCCCGGTGCCCGAGACCGCCGCCAACACCAACACGATGTTCTGATGATGCCCATGCGTTTTCAGGATCACTGCATCGCCATCCTGGGCGGCAACGCCGGGATCGGCCTTGCCGCCGCGCGCATGTTTGCCGCCGAGGGCGCTAAGCTGGCCATCACCGGCCGCAACCGCGAAACCATAGCCGTGGCTGCCGAAGAGCTTGGCGCGCTCGGCATCGCGGCGGACATGGGCGATGTGGCGCAGACCAAGGCCGCGCTGGCAGAGATCGAACACGCACTCGGCGGGATCGACGTGCTGTTCGTCAACGCCGGGGTCGGCGGGTTCGCGGCGATGCCCGATGTAACCGAGGACTTCTGGGATAGCATTCATCAGGTCAATCTGCGCGGCGCCTTCTTCGCCATCCAGAATGCCCTGCCCTTGCTGCGCGATGGCGGCGCCATCGTCATCACCGGGTCGATCGGCAGCGAGCTCGCGCTGGCGGGCAACGTGGCTTATGCCTCGGCCAAGGCAGGCCTGCGCGCAATGGCCCGTACGGTCGGCAAGGAGCTGCTGCCCCGCCGCATCCGCGTCAATATGGTCAGCCCCGGCCCCACTGAAACCGAGATTTTCAAGCGCGGCGCCAGCGAAGCTGAAATTGCCGCCACCCGCGAAATGCTGGGCAGCGTGGTGCCGCTTGGCCGCATGGGCGAAGCGGAAGAAGTCGCCCGCGCCGTGCTCTTCCTCGCGAGCAAGGAAGCCAGTTTCATCAACGGCGTCGACCTCTACGTCGATGGCGGCTGCGTAGAGCTGGGCTGAAGCCCAATCTGACTCTCTCCCCTTCAGGGGAGAGAGCTACAGGCTGGAGTTGAAGGTCGGCCCTGTGTTCGAACACGTTCGTCGGCCCGTGCTTGAGACGGGCCTTGGTTTTCCTTCTTCAGCGCCTCGCCAAAAGAACAGCCTGGCCCCGTGTCAAGCACGGGGCGACGGAGAGATTTTTGTGCGGTGGGCTTATGGCCCGGTTGGCTAAAGCGCGCTCGGCACCCCATCCAAAAGCAGCGTCTTGACCTCCAGATAGGGCATCAGCCCCTCAACGCCGCCCTCGCGCCCGATGCCCGATTGCTTGAACCCGCCATAGGGCAGGCCGAAATCCATGCGCAGGCCATTCTGCCCGAACCCGCCCGTGCGCAGGCGGCGCCCGATGCGATAGGCCGCATCCACATCATACGTCAGCACCGAACCATTCAGCCCGAAGCGCGAATCGTTGGCGATGCGGATCATGTCCTCCTCGTCCTCCGCCGGAATCAGGCTGAGCACCGGCCCGAAGATTTCCTCCTGCGCGATCCGGCTGTCATTCGGCACATTGGCAAACAGCGTCGGCTCAATGAAATAGCCCCGGTTCAGATGCGCAGGCCGCCCGCCGCCGCACACCAGATCGGCCACCTTGCGCCCTTCGGCGATATACATCTCCACCCTGTCGCGCTGCCGTTCCATCGCCAGAGGGCCAAGCTGCACCGCGGGATCATCCGAATGCCCGATCACGACACGGCTCATCTCCGCCGCAATCGCCTCGGCCAGTTCATCATGCCGCGCGCGCGGCACGATTACCCGGCTCAACATCGCGCAGACCTGCCCGCTCATCAGCGTGATCGTGCCGGTGAGCATCTTTGCCGCGATATCGATGGGAAAATCATCGCGGACGAGCGCCGCCGATTTGCCGCCCAGCTCCAGCGTACAGCGCGCGATCCGTTCACCGCAGACCGAAGCAATGCGCTGCCCCGCCGCAGTCGATCCGGTGAACGTCACTTTGTCCACGCCGTGATTGCACACCAGATGGTCGCTCGCATCGCGGTGCCCCGTCACCAGGTTCACCACACCCGGCGGCAGTCCGGCAGCCTCTGCTGCCTCGGCAATGATATAGGCTTCCAGCGGCGTTTCGGGCGAGGGCTTCATGATCACCGGGCAGCCCGCCAGCAGCGCATAAGCCACCTTGTTGGCCATGATCCCGAAGGGCCCGTTCCACGGCGCAATGGCCGCCACCACGCCCACCGGTTCGTGCACCACAAACCCCGCTGCCGCGCCCATGCTCGGCCGCTGCTCCACGAACGCGAACTGCTCCGCGATCTGCGCAATCCCTTCGAGCACCGCTACCGCGCCGCCATGCATCGGCCCGGCAAAACTGGCGAGCCCGCCCATCTGCGCGGTCCAGCACCGCGCCAGTTCATCCACCCGGGCGCCGAGGTGCGCTGCCATGCGCCGGAACGCGGCGATCCGCTCGGCTGGCGGGGTGCTCGGCCACGGCCCGTGATCAAACGCCGCGCGCGCGGCGGCCACCGCCGCATCCATGTCCGCTGCATCTGCTTCGGCCACGCGCGCCACCACCTGTTCGGTATCGGGCGAAATCAGATCGATCAGGCGGCCACTGTGCGCCTGCACCCACGCCCCGCCGATATAGAGGTGCTCAGGGTGCGCAATCGAAACGCCGACGGGAAGCAGGGGCATTACAGGGTCTCCAGAGCCATGGGGGGAAGCGCGCATTCGACCTTCTCGATCTTGCCGCCCTTCGTCGTGTAGAAAATGAACTGGCGGATTTCCTGAACCACGCCCGCCGTGACCGGAAAGAACCCGGTCGCGCCTTTGGCATCCAGCGCCTCGCGCGTCAGGTCCTTCTTTGCGGCAATCCGCACGATCGCATCGATGGCGGTGCAGGTCTCGCTCGCCGCAAAGTTCAGAATGCGCACGTTCTCGTCAACATTGTCGTGCAGCCAGGCATAAAAATCCTTCAGCTCCTGCCGTGAGGTGATCACGATCCCGAAGAATTCCATGCGCGGCGGATCAACGTAGAAATCTGCAACCGCATCGTAATCCCGCGCGTTGAACGCCGCCAGATAGCGGTCATATGCGGCCCGATCGAGCATCGCGTTGTCTCTCCCCTTGGCACTGGCCGGCTTCGGCTCCCGGCAATTCTAACAAATGATAAGATCATGGCAAGCCCGCAGATGCAAGAAGGGGCGGCCATCGCTGGCCGCCCCTTCCTCCCTCATGATCGGGAATGCCGCCGGATCAGAACTTCTTCTGCACCGTAAGCGCCCATTCGCGCGGACGGCCAACCTGGCTGTAGATCGTGCCGGTGAAAGCCTGGACCGCGGCAAAGCGGAAGGGCGTGTAGTATTCGTTGAACACGTTCTGCACTTCGAACGAGATCGTGAGATCCTCGTCCTTGTTGCGCCAGCTCAGGCGCGCATTGCCCAGCGTATAGGCCGCCGCATAATCGATCGGCGCACCGCCCGCGATGCGGCCATTGTTGTTGCGGCCAAAGTAGCTGATATCGAAGCGCGGCGTGATCGAGCCAGCCGAACCCAGCTCGGCGCGGTACTGGATGCCCGCGCTCCACTTCCACTTCGGCGTGGCGAGCGGATCAGTGAGCAGCACGGCATTGCCGACGCGCGGATCGATGTTGGACCACTTGCCATCAATGTAGCTGACCGAACCATCGAGCGCGAGGCCCTCGATCGGATTGGCCTGCACTTCCAGCTCGACACCCTTGATCTTGCCATTGCCCGCATTCTGGCGCGCACCGCACGGCGCGTTGGACCCGAGCGAAGCGCACGTGATCAGCGGCAGCTGCACGTCCTGATAATCGTTGTAGAAGCCCGAAATGTTCACCCGCACGCGGCGATCAAACAAGTCGGTCTTGAGGCCGATTTCATACGCGGTGACGGTTTCCGGACCGAAGCTGCCATTGAGGGCCTGCGGTGCATCAAACGGACGCGCGGTCACGCCGCCGCCCTTGAAGCCCGTACCCACGGTCACATAGGCCAGCACTTCGGGCGAGAAGCGGTAGTCTGCCGAAACGCGCCAGTCGACGCGGTTGCCGTCGAACGTGGCCTTCACCCCGTTGAGCGCGCCGAGGAAGTAGGAGACCGACCGATCATAGTTGAGGCGCACGAAGGTATAGTCCTTGTGCTCCTCGGTATAGCGCACGCCGCCGGTCAGCGTCAGCCCGTCGATCGGCCGCGCGATCACCGTGCCGAACACGGCCTTGCTGTCCGCATTCACCGGATCGTTGCCGAGGAACTGGAAGTTCAGGCCCGGCGCGATGTAGCGGATGTCCTGCCGGGTGAAATAAGTCGAACGCTGATCGGAATAGAACCCGCCGAGGGTGAAATCGATCTTGTCACCGATCTTGCCGTTCAGGCGTAGTTCCTGGCTGAAGAACCAGAACTTGAGGTCATTGTACCCTTGGCCGACCACGTTGAGGTCCGGCGTGAAGTCGTCGT
>JAIXYF010000380.1 GCA_027490345.1 Novosphingobium sp. | reverse complement strand
TTTCCATCGCCATTGGCGGCGCGGCGCGGCGTGCGCTGTTTGGCCGCCTCGTTTCCCTGGAACTTTCCCGCAATCCGCAAGGGCTGACATGAGTTTTTCTGCGTTCACCGCTGAAGCGCGCGCGATCTTTGCCGCGGCCTATCCCGAAGTGCCGCACCGGCTGACGCACGATCTGCGCGGGCACCCGCTGCTGACGCTGGAGGCCTTGGCCGATCTGGCCGAGGCGCTGCCGGAAACGTCGCGCGAGTATAACCGCGCCGATCTGCCGGTGGGGCTGAACGGGATCGTGCCGCCCGCCAACGGGCTTGGCATTGGCGAGACAATCCGCCGCATTGGCGAGACGGGGAGTTGGGCCGCGCTCAAGAACATCGAGCAGGTGCCCGCTTATCGCGATCTGCTGCTGGCGCTGCTGGAGGAACTGCGCCCGGTGATCGAGGCGAAGACGGGGGCCATGCTGCGCCCGCAAGGCTTCGTGTTCATCACCAGCCCGGGCGGGGTGACGCCGTATCACTTTGATCCAGAACACAACATCCTGCTGCATCTGGCCGGCGTGAAGACGATGACGCTGTTTCCGCAAGGCGACGCCATGTATGCGCCGGACGAGACGCATGAAAGCTATCACACCGGCGGTGGGCGCGAACTGTTCTGGACCGATGATCTGGCGCGCGGCGGCACAGCATGGAAGCTGAAGCCGGGCGAGGCGCTCTATGTGCCGGTGATGGCGCCGCATTTCGTGCGCAATGGCCCGGCCAGCGCCATTTCGCTTTCGATCACCTGGCGTTCGGAATGGAGCTTTGCCGAAGCGGACGCGCGCGCCTTCAACCGCGTGCTCCGCCGGGCCGGGCTCCGCCCTCGCGCGCCGGGGCGCTGGCCGCAGCAAAACCGCGCGAAGGCGGCGGGCTGGCGAGTGTTGCGGCGCCTGCCGTTCATCGGCTGATGCCAGCTTTGCGTTGACGCAAACGTCAGGCTGGGCAATGCGCTTGGCGCATGAGCGAAACGCCGAAGAGTTCCGATCCCGCCGATCTCGTTTCCGGCCTGCTGCGCCTGCTGGATGTGGCCGATCAGGGCGGTGACCATTTTGCCGGGGCGCGCAAACCCGGCGGAGTGGGCCGCGTGTTTGGCGGGCAGGTGATCGGGCAGGCATTGGCCAGCGCCGAGCGCACCGTGCCCGAAGACCGGCCCGTCCATTCGCTCCACGCCTATTTCCTGCGCGGCGGAAGTGAGGATTTCGGCATCGATTTCGAGGTGATGCGCGATCTGGATGGTGGCAGCTTTGCCAACCGGCGTGTGGTGGCCAGCCAGCCGGACACGGGCGGGAACATGCGCCCGATTCTGACGATGGTGGCCTCGTTCCACAAGCGCGAGCCGGGGGTGGAGCACGCCGACGCGATGCCGCAAGTGGCGCCGCCCGAAGACTTGCGCAGCGAGCAGGACTTGCGCGCCGAATATGCCGACAAAGTGCCCGAGCGGATGCGGCGCATGATGCTGGAGCCGCGCCCGATCGAACTGCGCCCGGTGGAAACCCGGCACTGGATGGGCGCAGGCCCGCGTGAGCCGCTTTCGCACACATGGATGCGCGCGGTGGCGCCGCTGCCCGACGATCCCAAGATCCACCGCGCGGTGCTGGCCTATGCCAGTGACATGACGCTGCTGGGCACCGCGACCCTGCCGCACGACATCAGCTGGGCCAAAGGCAACATGATGGGCGCCAGCCTCGATCATGCGATCTGGTTCCACGATGATTTCCGCGCCGATGAATGGCTGCTCTACGTGTGCGACAGCCCATGGGCGGGCCGCGCGCGCGGGTTCAACCGGGGGCGCATCTTTACGCGTGATGGCCGCCTGGTGGCCAATGTGGCGCAGGAAGGGCTGATCCGGCCGCTGGCAAAGAAGCAGGAGGGCTGAGGCTTTCTGCCTGAGCGTTATTGTTTTCCCGGCGGGCAGTTCACGATGGCTTCGAGCAGCGTGACTTGCACCAGCGAAGACGAGATCATCGTCAGCAGGCGATCGCTGTTGGTCTTGTCCGAAAGCGACATGACGATGGCATCGAACGCCTTGCAGCGCTGCAGCGTGGTCATGCCGCCGCCATACTGGTTGCCGATCATCGTGAGGTAGCGATCAAACGGATCGGTGCGGCGTGAAACCTTTGCGGCGGGTTTGGCCGGGGCCGGTGCGGCGGCGGGCGTGCGCGGTTTGGCGGCGCCCTGTTTGGCCATGCCGGGGTTCGCCGGTGCAGCTTTGGCCAGTCCATCTTTGGCCGGTGCAGCTTTAGCGAGTCCGGGCTTTGCTGAGGTCGCCTTGCCCGCGGCATCCTTCCCGGCAGCGGCCTTGGGCGCGCTGGCGGGGGGCGGGCTCAGGGCCGGTATGGCGGCGCCAGAGGCGGACTTGGTGTTGAGGCTGCGCAGAAACAGGGCGACGCGGTCGTTCGCCTCGCTCAGCATCGTGCGGCGGGCGCCGTTCATCTCATCAAGGTGATCGCTGATCCCCACGCCGACATGCTTGCAGCGCACCGATACGCCCATCATCATCGTCTGAAATTCGACAACGCGCGCGGCTTGAACGGTGGCTGGATCGGGGCAGACCGCTGCCGCTGCCTGCGCGGCCGGGGCTGCCAGCGGGACAGCAAGCAGGGCGGCCATGGCGGCGGCCCGCCGGATGCCCTGCGGCATCATGGCGCCTGGGGGGCCTGACACGGCACGATCGGCACGGCCATCAGCGTGGCGAAAGCGCTGACCAGCGCCGACTGGGCGGTAAATGCGGCGGCGGCGACCGGGCCATAGGCCTGTGATTCGGCTGCAACTGCGTTCATCGGGTTGATATCGCCGCTCAGCTGGTTGCTATCGTAGATGGCCTGCAACTGGCGGATATAGGCAATGGCGCTATCGTTGTTGCGGCGCGCGGCTTCGACCGCGACGATATATGTTCCATCGTGGAAGGCATTGCGCGCTTCTGCCGAACAGAAGCTGGCCGGGAACGCCAGCGGCGGAATGGCGACGAGCTGCGGACGCGGGGGCAGCGCAAAGCTGGCGGGAAGCGGCCCGACCGAAATGGCACCGGGGCTGGCCGTCGGTGCGGGGCGCACCGAAATCGCGGCGGCATCGGGCACGGCAATGGGCGGCCCCATGGCTGCTGTTGCGGCTGGCTGGGCGGCTTCGATCAGCTGCGGCTGGGCCGTACCGGGCGCAGTTGCCGCCCCAGCCCCAGCTACAGCCGAAGGCGGCACGGCCAGCGCCGCATTTTCGGGCGCGGGGGCCGTGTCCACCTCGACAATCGGGGCTGGCGGCGGGGCACCGGCCCGCTGGCTATCGCCAAGCGCCCCCAGCAGGCGGCGCAGCGCTGCGCTATCGGCATTCTCGCCCGCAGGCTCTACCGGCGGTGCGGGCGTGACATAGGGCGCGGGCTCGGAAGCATCGCGCGGGGTCAGCCGTTCGCGTGAGGCCGGAACAGGAGCCGCAGCTGCGACAGCCCGGACTGAAGCCGGCTGAACGGGGGCGGGAAGCACAGTTTTTGTGGAGGCCAGCTGCTTGCGGCCAGACGGTTGAGCAACAGCTGGCTGGGCTGCAGCAGGCTGAGCAACGGGAGCAAGGGCGGCTGGCGGCGACTGCACTGCAACCCGCGGCTGCTGCGTGATGACCGGCTGCGGCGCGGCCGCTGTGGTCATTGCAGCAGCAGGGGCCAAAGCAGGGGCCGCAACAGGCACAGGCGCAGGCGCAGGGGCCATTACAGGAGCCGGAACCGCAGCCGGCACAATCGCCGGGGCCGGTGGCGATGCTGCGACCGGGGGCGCAGACGGGCGCAGCTTGGCCAGCTTGACCCGGGCAACAGTGGCAAACGTGCCATTGGGATACTGCGCAAGATAGGCTTCATACAGCGCCGGGTCTTCGCCGCTTTCCACCGATTGCCAGAACGTCAGCTCAAATTGCGAACCCGCGCCGGTGCCGGGCTGGCCCTGCGCGCAAACTGGTTCGGCCAGCAGCAACGCCAGCACACCAAACGCCGCCGAAAAGCGTGCCGACCCGCGCCGGAGACTCATCACCGCGGTGTCATTTGCCCCCGTACTCACGTTCCCCCTCGGATCGCTTGTCACCAATGTCCATTACGGGAAAGGCCTTATCACACGAAGGTAAAGATTCGAAGCCGATAAGGGCCGGGGCCGAATGACCCCTATTGAACAGGGGCCGCGCAGGGGCGCATCGGCACCGCCATCAGCGCATCGAATTGCCGCACCAGCGCGGCCTGCATCGTGTAAGCACGGGCTGCTTCGGCCTGATATGCGCGGGCTTCGGCGGCAATCGCATTGAGCACCGCCGTATCGCGGCCAAGCTGGCCCCGATCATAGGTTTGTTGTAGCTGTTGCAGATATGCAACGGCGGCTTCGTTGTTGCGAGTCGCCACTTCGACGGCAGGGCGATAGGCCGTGTTGTGGAACTGGTTGCGCGCATCGATGCTGCAGAAATTGGCAGGCAGCAGAACTTCGGGCACGGGCAGAAGCAGCGGCCGGGCCGAAGTATAGCTGGCCGTCGCCGGGCCAGCGGGAACCGCTAGTGCGGGCGTGGGCGCGAGCTGGGCGGGGCTGTTTGCGGCCAGCGGCTGCACCGGCGGGGCCACTGTGATCTGCGGCGTAATCTGCGGCGCTTCGGCCTGCGGCGTAATCTGGGCCGTGCTGGCCTCTGCAGCATTGTCCGATCCGCGCAGCTGCGCGAGCAGGCGGCTGAGCGGCGTAGACCCGGCGGCTGCCATGGATACAGGAGCCGTAGCCTGGATCATTTCGGCAGGGGGTGCGGGGGCGGGCGCCATCGTGGCGGCGGGCAACGGCGCGAGCGGTGCAGGCGTCTGCGGCCCGATCAGCACCGCCGGAGCAGGTTGGGGCCCAGATTGGGGCGCATATTGGGGCGCCACCACGGGGGCTGCTGCGGATGCGGCGGCGGGCAGGACTGCCAGCGCGCGCTGCAACGCAGCGATCCGCGCGCGGGCGAGGCCGCTGAAGGTGCCATCGGGATAGCGCGCCAGATAGGCTTCGTAGCTTGCAGCATCCTCGCTGCCGGTCACGGATTGCCAGAAGGCCAATTCGAAGGCGGAGCCCACCCCATTGGTGGCGGGGGCCGCCGCGAGCGCGGACGGCGCTGTCTGTGCCGCAAGGCTGGCGGGCTGGGCCAGCGCGGTCAGCAGGATCGGTGCGGCGGCAAGGACAAGGCGTTTGGTGCGCATCATGCGTTCCTCATTGAGAAGGGGCGGTGGCGGCCGCTTGCGGCATGCCCCATCGCCCCCGGATCATTCGGTTTCGGTCTCCCTGAACATCAGCTTGGCGTTTGAGTGGTGCACGCGCGCCAAACGCTTGCAGTTAACCCCAAACTCACCGTAATTCTTGCGCCGCTTCAGTTTTCCGCAGCGCAGGCCATCTCATCCAGCTTGGGGCGCGCGATCAGCGTTTCGGCAACCTGGGCCAGCAACCGCACATCGGGCACTTTGGCCAGCTCGCCTGCCACCTGATCCAGGGTCTGGCAGCTGGCGAAAGTCGTCGCGCCGCCGCCATAGGCATTGCCCAGGATCGTGGCATAGCGATCAAAGCCGCCGCTGTGCGGATCGATCCCATCGCCGCCAAGATAGTGGCGCAGGCGGGTTGCGGCCTGTCCGAAGGGGGCCTGATGCGCTGTCACCATGCCTTCATACGTGCTGCGCATGTCATAGCCGATGCGTTTGCAGCGCAGCGAAACGACCATCATCATCGTCTCGAACTGGTGAATGCGCGCGGCGGTGGCGGTCTGGCGATCGATGCAGGCGGCCCTGGCAGGGCCAGCCAGCACGAGACCGGCGAGTGCGAGCGCGGCAATCGCGCGGGCGAACAGGGGGCGGTTCACTGACTGGCTCCGCAAGTGCTGACAGGTGTGGTCATGATGTCCTCGAACTGGTTGGCAAGTTCGTCGTGGATCGAACCGGCGGCGTTGGCGGTACGGGCGAAATCCTTGGCTTCGGCAGCGATGGCGCCTTGCGCGCGGGTATCGCCGCTGAGCTGGTAGTTGTCGTAAAGCGTGCGCAGCTTGCGCACATAGGCGGTGGCCACTTCGCTGTTGTGGCGGGCGATGGCCATGGCGGGCTGATAGATGCCTTCTATGAACGCGCCGCGCTGCTCGGCCGAGCAGAAGCCGAGTGGCACGGCCACTTCGGGCATAGCCACCATGCGCGGGCGGGCGGGCATGGCCATTTCCTCGGCCAGACCATACTGGCTGCCGGGGGTTTCCTGCGACGTGACCAGCTGGCCAAGGAGCAGCCCGAACGGCGAGATCTGGCGGCCAACATCGGGCATTTCGATAGAGACGGCCGCAGTGGACACGACCGCGCGCATGAACCGCGCGTTGCCGGCCTGGAGGGCGGCGCGGCGGCGCTGCCGGGCAGGGGCAGCGGCATATTGCATGCGCGGAGCCGGGGGCGGTGCCGCCATGGGGGCCGAAGCGTAGACCGGAGCGGGCGGGAGCACCGGCGTGGTCTGTGCGGCAACTGCCGCTTCAAGCGCGGCGGCCGTGGGTAGGCTGACCGGCGCGGCGCCGAGCGTGGCCAGCAGCGTGGGCGCAGCAAGCGGCGCCGGTTCGGGGATTGCCGGCAAGACGCTTGCCGGGGCAGGCGGCATCACGGCGGGCGCGAAGGACGGCGGCGGGACAGGAGCGGCTGGCGCGGCGGGTGCGGCCCGATCTGCCGTGAGCTTTGCCAGCAGCCGGGCATTGGCCACCGGCATGGCTCCGGGGCCGCCCAGCAGGTCTGCTCCGGCATCGAGAGCAGAAGCTGGGCCAGAACCGGGCGCCGCCGCCGCGAGCGTCAACTGCGGCGCAGGCGTGGGTGCAGGCGGTGCCCGCAGAATATCTGCTGCCGGGGCCGAGGCTGCAGCAGCGGCGTTCGCAGCGGCCAGCGCAGCATCAGCCGCAGACTTTGCCTCATCGGCGGCGCGCAGCGCGCTGGCAGCTTCGGCGGCATCCTGCGCCAGCGCAGGGCTTGCTGCCGCGGTGCAGCCGGTGCCGCAGGCACCTGCCAGCAAGGCCCGCAGCAAAGATGTTTTCAGATGTCGGTTTCGGGTCACGTCGCAGCTCCCGCTTCGCCTGATGTCTCGCCGCTTCCGAAATGGAGCGACCTTGACGGCGGGTATGCGCGCCCATGGTGGAGATCGGTTCAAGCGCGGGCTGCGGGATTGCCCTTAGTCGCGCGGAAAAAGGCTTCAGCCGGGATGATAGAAATCATAAACCGCCTGCGCCACTGCGGCGCTGACCCCGGGTGCGCGCTGGAGGTCTTCCAAACTGGCGGCGCGGACTTTGCTGGCGGTGCCGAAATGAAGCAGCAGCGCGCGTTTGCGGGCTGGGCCGATGCCGGGCACTTCATCCAGCGGGCTGGCGGTGATCGCGCGGCTGCGCTTGGCGCGGTGAGCGCCGATGGCGAAGCGGTGGACTTCATCGCGCAGGCGCTGGAGGTGGAACAGCACCGGCGAATTGACCGGCAGCATCTTCTCGCGCCCGTCCATGAAGTGAAACACCTCGCGACCCTCGCGCCCGTGGTGCGGGCCCTTGGCGATGCCGATAAGGGTGACATCCTCGATGCCCATGGCTTCGAGCGTTTCGCGCGCGGCGGAAAGCTGGCCCTTGCCGCCGTCGATCAGGACGAGATCGGGCCAGATGCCGGCTTCGCGGTCCGGATCGTCGTCCTGCGCTTTTGCAAAGCGGCGCTGGAACACCTCGCGCATCATGGCGAAATCGTCATTGGTCTGCGCGGTCTTGATGTTCCATTTGCGGTACTGGCCGGTCATGAAGCCGTCCGGCCCCGCCACGATCATCGCGCCGAGCGCGTGCGCGCCCTGCACGTGGGAATTGTCGTAGACTTCGACGCGGCTCGGCGCTTCGCCAAGGTCGAGGAACTCGGCCATTTCGCGCCAGGTGCGTGCCTTGGTGCCGCTTTCGGCCATGCGGCGCTCCAGCGCTTCGACCGCGTTGCGCTGGGCCTGTTCCATCAGACGGCGGCGATCCCCGCGCTGGGGGACCGACACTTCGACTTTGCCGCCCGCCGCGCCGTGGAGCGCTTCGGCAAGGAGGTCCGCTTCGGGCAGAGCGCGGTCGACAAGGATCAGGCGCGGCGGGGGGACTTCCTCATAGAACTGGGCGAGGAAGCTCATCATGACTTCGTGCTCCTCCAGCCCTTCGGTATGGCCGGGGAAGAAGGCGCGATGGCCCCAGTTCTGGCCGCCGCGAATGAAGAAGGCCTGGATGCTGATCTGGCCGCCCTTGCTGGCCATTGCAAACACGTCCGCATCGCCGACGCCCTCGGCGTTGACGGCCTGGCTGCCCTGAATGAACGTGGCCGCGCGCAGCCGGTCCCGCAGCAAGGCCGCGCGCTCATAATCTAGCGCTTCGGCCGCCTCAGTCATCTGCGCTTCGATTTCCTTTTGCACCGCGCCCGATTTGCCGCCGAGGAAGTCCTTCGCCTGCCGCACGAGTTCGGCGTAATCGCCCTCGCTGATCCGGTCCACGCAAGGGGCCGAGCAGCGCTTGATCTGATAGAGCAGGCAGGGCCGATCCCGCCGCGACATATAGCCATCGTTGCAGCTGCGCAGAAGGAACAGCTTCTGCAGCGCGTTGATCGTGGTGTTGACCGAACCGGCGCTGGCAAAGGGGCCATAATAATTACCCTTGGCCCGCCGCGCGCCGCGATGCTTGGAAATACGCGGGAACGCGTGATCAGCGCGCAGCAGGATGAACGGGAACGATTTGTCATCGCGCAACAGCACGTTGTACGGCGGTCGGTAGCGCTTGATCAGCTGCGCTTCTAGCAGCAGCGCCTCGGCCTCTGAATTGGTGGTCACGATGGTCATCGAGCGCGTCTGGCTGACCATGCGTTTGAGCCGCTGGGGCAGGCGATCGACCTGAGTGTAGTTCACCACGCGGTTGCGCAGCGCGCGCGCCTTGCCGACATAGAGCACATCGCCGCGCGCATCGTGCATCCGGTAGACGCCGGGCTTGGGCTTCAGGGTGGCGACGACTTCGCGGATCGCGGCCACGCCGCGCTCGATGTCCGGCTGGTCCGAGCCGCGTACGGTGTAGGTCGCCTTATCCTCGTTGAAGCGCTCCGATGCCTGCGGAAGCAGCGGCTGCAACGCTTCGGGCGCGTGCGGGCCGGAGTGGTTTTCAGACGCAGGAGGAGAGGTTCGGCGGGCCATGACAGGCTCGAGATAGTCGCTGATGCGCGGCTTGGGGAGGGGCGGCGGGCAGATATCCCCGCGTGCCGCAGCGCCTATAAGGGAATCCCGCTATGGCGCCTGTGCTGCCCTTTTAACGGGGGTGCGCGCATCCTCGCGCGCATCATGAATGCGCCTTCACCACAGCCTATCATCCCGATGCCCCGCATCACCGGACGCCGCGCGACCCCCCGCGTGCGGCTGTGTATTCCGGCGCAGGCGCTGCTTTTGCATGGGCTGGAAAACTGCCTGCTCGATGATCTGTCGCAAGCCGGTGCGCGCGTAACGCTGGCGGGACGCCTGCCGAGTGCGGGTGCGGGCGTGGTGCTCAAGGCCAAGGGGCTCGATGTGTTCGGCAGTGTGATCTGGGCGCAGGGTGCACGCTTCGGCATTGCCTTCGAAGAGCCCCTGCCGCTCAACACCGTGGTGGCCGTGCGCCACTTTGCCGATGCCTATGCCCAGCATGAGGTGGAGCTGCAGCGCCGCAATGCCCAGATGTTCGTGCAAGGGCGGCCCGGATTTCGCCGCTCTGGCTGAAGATCAGAACTGCTTGCGCAGTTCGATGGAAAACACCCGGCCTTCCGGATTGAGATAGCCGCGCTGATAGCGCAGCGGGGTGGCGCCGGTCTGGTCGGTCACTTTCTGCACCCCATCGAACAGGTTCGTCACTCCGAACGCGAGGCGAGTGCCCTTGAAGAACGGCGCGCGGGCCGTGAGCTTGGCCATTCGGCCCAGATCGACGAAACCGCGCAGATTGAACGTGGCCAGCGCGCCGAAATCCAGCGCGCTCGCGCCCGG
>JAIXYF010000048.1 GCA_027490345.1 Novosphingobium sp. | reverse complement strand
GACCGGGTATCGTCTTCAGACCGGCGTTTCCGCCATGAAGCGATTTTCGCATGATCCCCCGATCGCAGCACTTCAGGGATCGTGCGCCCTTCCCATTCCTGGGGTCGGGTATAGTGCGGGTATTCGAGGAGGCCGTTCTCGAACGACTCTTCGCTCCCACTGGAAGCCGCGCCCATTACGCCGGGAAGCAGCCGAATGCAAGCATCCAGCAGCATGAGCGCGGCAGGCTCTCCGCCCGAGAGGACGATATCGCCGACAGAGACTTCCTCCACGGCGCGCCCTTCGAAGATGCGCTCGTCAAACCCTTCGAACCGGCCGCACAGCAGGATGACGCCGGGACCAGCCGCCAGCTCGCGCACGCGGGCCTGCGTGAGCGGACGCCCACGCGGGGTGAGCGCGATGACAGGGCGGTCATTCCTCCCCGAGCTTGCCTCGGGGAGGGGGACCGCTGCCGAAGGCAGTGGTGGAGGGGCTGGCGGCGCCATTACCCCTCCACCACCCTGCGGGTGGTCCCCCTCCCCGAGCAAGCTCGGGGAGGAATTGCCCCGCGCATGGTCGATGGCCTTGGCCAGCACATCGACGCGCAGGACCATGCCAGCGCCGCCGCCTGCGGGCGTATCATCGACAGTGCGGTGCTTGTCGGCCGCGAAATCGCGGATCTGGACGGTATCGATGGCCCACTTGCCCTCGGCCATGGCGCGGCCAGCGAGGCTGACGCCGAGGGGGCCTGGGAACATCTCCGGGTAGAGGGTGAGGACGGTGGCTTGGAAGGTCATTCGAAAGTATCTGCCTCATTGCTGGTCGATGCACTGGTGCGCCCTGCCAGTGCGAGCCCAGCCCAGACAAGAGCAAGGCCAAGGCCAAGGAACAGTGCCGCCGCAGCAAGGCCCATGAGGCCAACACCGATCGCCATACCGCAGGCATCGGTGCCGCAACGGCTGCTTGGGGTGAGCAAAGTCGAGACAACCAGAAACAGCGAAGGGATGGCAACTAACGCCGGAAACGGCAGTGTAATATACCACAGCAGCCGCCGACGCCCGAGATCGGTGCGCCACCGCCCGAGGCAAAAGCCCAGCAGCAGCGGCAGGATAAGCCCGAAGAGCAGCAGCGGAAGGATCATCACACCGTCCAGTTCTCGACCTTCAGCCCCGGCACATCGGCAAAATCTGCCCCGTTGTTCGTCACCACCGTCGCCCCGATGCTCAGCGCATGCGCGGCCAGCAGCCGGTCGAAGCGCACGCGCTTGAAGGGCAATTTCGCGTATTCGCGCGCGGCGGCTTCGTCGAAGGGCAGGATCGGAATGGCCGCGATAAAGGCGTCCAGCACTTCAGGTGGAGGAGGCTTCTGCAACTGGGTGCCTAAGGCAATCTCGGAAAAGCTGATGGCGGAGATCGCAATTTCACCCGGCGCGCATTCCCCGATGTGCCGGTTCACCAGGGAAGCGGCATCAACCATGGCATAGATCGAACTGTCCGCATCAATCAGATAGCGGATCACGCACCGCGTTCCGGGGCTTCCTCCTCAGCCCGTTGGCGTGCAGCAATGGTGCTCGGCCGCTCTTCGAACTCGCGCAATTCAGGCGGGAGCGGCTTCAACCATGGCGCCTTGCCGGCAAATCCGCTGACATCGATCTTGCGCCTCGGCTGGTCCACCGGCTCCACGCGGAAGGTCATGCGGTCCTCCTTGACCATCCGGACTTTGGTGCCTTCCTCAATGCCAAGGCCTTTGGGCAAGCGCAGGGCAACCGAATTGCCCGACTTGAAGGTTCGCCCGAGAAACTCCTCGCTCACCGTACCTTCTCCCGCTCATCGAGTTCCGCGACCACGTCCTCTTTCAGCCAGCGCAGGGCATCCCACGGATAGTGGCAGCCCTTCTCGCCCAGCCAGAGCACGCGCGCAAGCAAGGCCTGCGCCGAGGGTTCGACGTAGCGATCCTGCACCCGGCCTTCGACCAAGGCCGGGCCGGTGACATGCACATGATAGCCATCTGCGCCGCGATAGGCGTAAAGGTGGCCATCACTCCATCTGCAATAGCTCATGGGAGACTCCGTATATACGTCATGTATATACGAACTGCCAGCAAGGATCAATCCTTCCCCTCAAACGCAAACCCCAGCGATTGCAGCGTGATCGGCTTGGTCGGCGCCAGCAGGACGGTGCCTTCGATGCTCCCCTTCTCGCATTTCCACGTGAAAGTGCCGCTCATCGCGCCCTCGGCCGAAATCGGCGCGGCCATATCGCAGGTGCCGGACTTGGCCTTGGTCTCCGCCAGCACCTTGGCCCAATTGGCGGCGGTGCGGTCCATCGGGAAGTTCATCGCGACCCGGCCTTGCAGCGCTTCCACCGTGCCTGCGGCCCACACAGTTTGCGCGGCGCTGTAAAAGCTCGCGAGTTCTGCCGAGACCGGTTCCATGCGCTTCACCAGCACGCCCTTGCCGGTGAGCAGCGCGGCGATGTCCCACACAGCCTGGCTTGGCCCGGAATAGGTGCGGTTGGTCAGCGCGAACAGCGCCGCGCCATATTCGGGGAGGACCATCGCGTGGCTGCCATAGCCCGGATAGCCGCCGCTATGCGCCAGCACTGTGCCATAATCGCAATCAGTGATGACGCGCCAGCCCATGCCATAAGCGCTTGCGCCGGGGCATTGCTTGTCACCACCTGTGGCATAGCGGTGAAACAGCGCGGCATGATTGGCCCCCCGCGCGATCTGGCGGACGGTGGCGCGCTTGACCGGCCCCGCATCCGCCCCATCGCGCGGCGGCCAGGCCGAAACGACAAAGGCCAGCCATTTCGCATAGTCAGTCGCGCTCACTTCAAGGCCGCCCATCGCGTTGAACGCGCCGTCCTTCATCGTGGGTTCTTCGGCCCAGGCCTCGTTTTCCCAGCGATAGCCGATCGCGCGCTTTTCGTTGGGATGAGCAAGGACATCAAAGCCGCTGGCGCTCATGCCCAGCGGCGCCAGCAGGCGCTGCTCCACAAACGTGCGGTAGGGGGCCTTGGTCACATTGGCGATGATCCGGCCAAGCAGCGCATAGCCAAGGTTGGAATACTCGTGGCGCATCTCCGGCGCGCGGGTGAAGGGAACGCCGGTGCGCAGCAGCGCGGTGAAAGCGCTTTGCGAGAGGACTTGCTGGCGATCACCCCATGGATCGTCCGTCACGAACCCAGCACTGTGCGTCAGCAGATCGCGGATCGTGATGCGCGCAGAATCGCTGGTGGGATAGGTCCAGCCGCGCAGTTCTGGCACGTGGCGGTCCGCCGGATCATCCAGCGCAAGGCGGCCCTCGTCGCGCAGCTTCAGGATCGCCATGGCAGTGAAGGCCTTGGTCATCGAGGCGATGCGAAAGAGGGTGTCCGGCGTCACCGGGCGCTTCGCCCCAAGCTCTTGCACGCCCTTGCCCTTCACATAGACAAGGCGGCCATCCTTGACGATACCGAAGACCATGCCGGGGATGTGGTTTTCGGCAATCCACCCGCTGATAATGCGGTCCATATCAGGATCGAGCGCGGCGATGTCCGGTGCGGTCTGGGTCTGGGTCTGGGTCTGGGCCAAGATCTGGGCTTGGGCTTGGGCTTGGGCCGGGAGCGGCACAGCCAGACATGCTAAAAAACCGATCCAGCGCCGCATGCCTATCTCCTCCTGCCCGCGCCGCAGGGTGCCGCAAGCAGGCGCCCGGCGGCAAGCGGTTTCTAACTGCCGCAGCCGCCGCAGCCCCCGCCGCCGCACCCGCTGCCGCTGCCGCTATCGCCGCTGCTGCTGCCATCACCGCCGCTGGCGCTGCGCATCCGGTGAAAGTCCGAGAGATAGGTTCCCGCCAGCACCGAGGTACCGAACAAGGCAACCGCCAGCGCGGCCTCGTCGGTCGGCACCGCGCGGCGCAGGCGGGCCGCCTCGGCACGGGCATCGGCAAGCACCGCCCGGCCTGCGCCCGTCCGCCGATCAAGCACCGAGCCCCGCAGCAAGGCGGCGATCAGGGTGAGCACCAGCAGCACGCTGAGATATTCCACCGGCCGATCGCGCATGGACCCCACGATCCATTTGATGGTGCCAAACGCCAGCAGCAGCGCCAGCGGCAAAGTCTGGATCAGGCGCATATGCCAAGCCGTGGCCGCGTCCATCAGCAGGCCGGATTGCGCGAGCCGCTGCTGCGCCGCTTCGGCGGGGCCTTTCAGTGCCCCGGTCACGTCGCGCCAGCTGACCGGCGAGGGCAAAGCCATGATGCGCCGCTCGGCCAAGGTCGCGGCGCTGTCCCGGTCGCGGATCTGCAGCGCGGTGCCGGCGGTCACGATGGCTGCGCCCGCGGCCAGCAGGCGCACCGTCACTGCTTCGGCAAAACGCTCTCGTCCGCCCGCCAGCACGGCCAGATCATCCGCATCCCGGGGGCGGCCGCGAACGCCATGCCCCTCATGCCCCTGCCCATACCCATACCCATACCCATACCCATACCCATACCCATACCCATACTCATGCCCTGCCGGGCGCAGGAACGGCGGGATCACAAAGCTGGCGACCACCGCGATCACCCCCAGCAATCCATAAAGCACAAGAAAATCGGCGCCATAGAGATCAAACGGGCCAAGACCGATCACAGCAGCCTCCACACCACGAGGGCAACACACATAAGCAGCAGCAGCATCAACAGCGCCGAGCCAAGCCCCCGGCGCGGCAGCAGGATCACATCGCGCGGGTGGACCCGGCGCGCGGCCGGGTCGATCAGCAGCCGCTGGCGTGCATCGGGCCAGATCGCGGCGGGGGCCGGGCCGAAGGCGGCCTCATAGCTGCGCAGCGTCAGGGCATATTGCTCGAAGAAGCGCGCGCTTTCCGCGCTGCCGCCGTGGGTGGGGCCGTGGTGCAAGGGCCTGCCCAGAACCTCGGGGCAGAGCCGCTCCCAATAATCGCGCGTATACGTCAGGTGAAGATGCCAGACCTGATCGACCGCATCCGAGGGCGTGACCGGATGGTCTGCCGTCACCGCGAGGAAGAGAAAGCGGCGATATTCGTCGAACACGCGCAGCGCATGCGCATGGCTCCAGCCGTTTTCGCGGGCCAGACGCGCGGTGAAGGAAAGGTCAGCATCGGCAGGGCCGACTTCATAGGCCGACAGCGCCTGCCACAGCGCGCATGCTGCTGGCGAGATCGACGAAGCGAAAGGCGCGTTCATCCATGCGCGATCATAGGCCCAGACCGTTACCGGATCATGACCAGGCTCAATCCGCCGCGTAGGCGGCTGCGATCACCAGCCGGTCATCGCTCCATTCGGGCACCGCTTCCGGGCGCATTGGCACCATGAAGCGCTTGCCGGGCTTGCCATCGGCGGCGGGCCGCTCGATTTCGAGCACATCGCCTGCGCCGAAGTTTTCAACCGCGATGCAAGTGCCCAGCGCTTCGCCTTCGGCCGAAACCGCAGGCAGACCGATCAGATCGACGTGGTAGTATTCACCTTGCGCCAGCGGCGGCAGGCTGGCGCGCGGCACGGTGAGCGCGGTGCCACGCAGCTTTTCCGCCGCGGTGCGATCGGGCACTTCGGCAAAGCGGGCAATAGCGCCGCCCTTGCCATCATCGCGCAGCTTTTGCAGCGTGAGCGTGCCGCCATTGAAGGCGCGGTGGGGCCGCAGGCTCTCCACCCCTTCGCCAAACAGCTTCAGGCGCACTTCACCGCCCACGCCATGCGCACCGCTGATCGCGGCAAGCGTGACGGGGCGATCGAGCATCGAAGCTTAGCCTTCGGCCTGCTCGGCAGCGGCTTCCTCGGCGGGAGCCTCTTCAGCGGCGGCTTCTTCAGCAGCAGGCGCAGCGGCGGCAGCAGCAGCCGCTTCTTCAGCTTCACGCTTGGCTTCTTCGGCCTCAGCAATCTTCTTGGCGCGGTCTTCAGCGCGTTCCTTGGCCTTCTTGCCGGGTTCGCCCTTGGCGGGGTTCACGGTGGCGGCGCGTTCCTTGATGCCAGCCTTGTCGAGCATGCGGGCAACGCGGTCGGTCGGCTGCGCGCCGACGCCGAGCCAGTAGCGCACGCGGTCTTCGACGAGGCGGACGCGGTTCTCGTCATCCTTGGCCAGCAGCGGGTGGTAGGTGCCGACCTGCTCGAGATAGGCGCCATCGCGCGGCGAGCGGCTGTTGGCCACAACGACCTTGTAATAAGGGCGCTTCTTGGAGCCACCGCGCGAGAGACGAAGGGAAACCGACATGTATCAAACCTTTCCGACTGAACTTGAAACTGAAACCTGAAATCATTTTTTCCGCAGCAGATCGCCAAGGTTGGCGGGCATGTTGCCGCCGCCAAGGCCGGGCAAGCCGCCGGGAAGACCGGGCATCCCGCCCATCCCTGCGCCCATGCCGCCGCCGGGAAGCGGACCGCCGCCCGGTGCGCCCGCACCGGCATCGCCGCCGCCCATTCCGCCACCTGCTCCAAACATCGCGGCCAGGCCCTTGAGCCCACCCATCTTGCGGATCTGCTTCATGGCTTTCGCCATTTCCTGATGCATCTTGATCAGCTTGTTGACGTCTTGCACTTGCGTGCCCGAGCCCTTGGCGATGCGGATCTTGCGCTTGGCGTTCAGCAGTTCGGGGCGCTCGCGCTCCTTGGGTGTCATCGAACCGATGATCGCCTCCAGATGAAGCAGCACTTTGTCGTCCATGCCCGAATTGGCCATGGCCTGCTTGGCCTTCTTCATGCCCGGCATCATGCCCGCCAGCACGCCCAGCCCGCCCATGCGCTGCATCTGCTGCAGCTGCGTGCGCAAGTCGTTCATGTCGAACTGGCCCTTGGCCATGCGCTGCGCAAGCTTCTCGGCCTCGTCCGCCTTGACCGTGGCGGCGGCCTTCTCGACGATGGAGACGATATCGCCCATGCCGAGGATGCGCCCGGCGACACGCTCGGGATGGAACGCCTCGATCGCATCGAGCTTTTCGCCGGTGGCGGCAAACTTGATCGGCTTGCCGGTGACAGCGCGCATCGAAAGCGCCGCGCCGCCGCGCGCATCGCCGTCCATGCGGGTGAGAACAACACCGGTGAGATCGACCTCTCCGGCAAAGTTCTGCGCAACGTTGACCGCATCCTGACCGGTCAGCGAATCGACCACCAGCAGCGTTTCGCGCGGAGTGGAGACTTCGGCGACCGCCTTCATCTCGTCCATCAAGGCCTGATCGACGTGGAGGCGGCCCGCGGTATCGAGCATCAGCACGTCAACCGCCTGCAGCTTTGCAGCATGGAGCGCGCGGCGGGCAATCTCGACCGGCGATTGACCGGCGATGATCGGCAGCGTGGCGACGCCTGCCTGCTCGCCCAGCACGGCCAGCTGCTCCTGCGCCGCCGGACGATTGACGTCGAGCGAGGCCATCAGGACTTTCTTGCCCTGCTTTTCTTTCAGCAGCTTGCCGATCTTGGCGGTCGTCGTCGTCTTGCCCGAGCCTTGCAGGCCGACCATCATGATGACAACAGGCGGCGCGGCGGCCAGATCGAGATCGGCGGTTTCAGAACCGAGCATCTCGACCAGCGCGTCGTTGACGATCTTGACGACTTGCTGGCCGGTGGCCGCTTCGGTCACCTTGTCGATGAAACGGCGCACAACCGGCAGCGCGACATCGGCTTCGAGCAGCGCGATGCGCACTTCGCGCATGGCAGCCGCCACATCTTCTTCACGCAGCGCGCCGCGGCCGCGCAGGCGATCGAACACGCCCCCAAGCCGGTCTGACAGACTATCGAACACGCAGCAGCGCTCCCATTTCCCGGAAGAAACCATGCAAAACGACAAAAACGCCGGTGGGCGAAACCTCGCCAACCAGCGTATGACGTATCCACGGGAACCGGGATAAACCAATCCGGCAAGCTGAAACACCAGCCTGCCTTCGCGGCGCGCTTACGCCAAAAGCCGCGCCAGTGCAAGCCTTCTCCCCCGGGCTGGCAGCAACGCCCAGAGCGGGAAGGCAACCTTAACCAAAACTTCAGCCCGGATCGCTAATGATCCGGATCGTATCGAAAGGGAACGGGCAAGCCTCTCATGGCGATGGCAGGGCACGATAGCAGCGAAACGGCACCGCGCGGCAACGCGCCGCCGCCGCCCAGGCACGATCTCGTCGCGCTTGGCATCCTTGCCGTGGCCATTCTCCTGTTCGTCGCTACCGGACCGGCCGTGCTGACGGGCATCGTGCGCAGCTTGATCACCGGCACCGGCAGCCCGGACCTGCTGCTGGGCAATGCGCTGATCCTCAATATCGCGCTGCTGATCTTCGGCTGGCGCCGCTATGCCGAGATGCAGCAAGAGATCGCGACGCGCCGCAAGGCTGAGGAATCCGCAAAGCAACTTGCGCTGACCGACGCACTGACCGGTTGCCTCAACCGCCGCAGCCTTGAACCGGCGATTGCCGGGCTGGTCGAAGGCGCGGGCGATTCGGGCGAAGACATCGCCCTGATGATGATCGATCTCGACAAGTTCAAACGGTCCAACGACCTGCTCGGGCATAAGGCAGGCGATACTGTGCTGGTGGAAACCGCGCGGCGGCTGGCGGCCATCTTGCCGCCGCGCGCGCTGGTGGCGCGGCTGGGCGGCGATGAATTCATCTGCGCGGTGGTCATGCCGCCATGCAGCGAAGCGGCTATCGGGCAGCTGGCGCTGAGCATCAACGAAGCTTTGGCCGCGCCAATCGACATCGGCGCTCTGCGCGCCGAGGTGACCGCTTCGATCGGCATTGCGCTGGGTTCGCGCAGCGCCGTGCACAGCGCAGCCCATGTCGCGCAGGACTTGCTCCACCGCGCGGACCTGGCGATGTATCAGGCCAAGCGGCGCGGACGAAATTGCTCTGCGTGGTTCGAGCCGAGCATGGAAAAGGAACTGCGCCAGCGCAGCGAGCTTGAGCAGGGCATTCGCGACGGGCTGCAGCGCGGCGAATTCGTGCCTTACTATGAAAAGCAGATCGATCTCGAAACCGGCAAGATCACGGGTTACGAGATGCTGGCACGGTGGATTTCGCCGCAGCACGGGGTGGTCAGCCCCGAAGTGTTCATCCCTGTGGCAGAAGAGATCGGCCTGATTGCGCAGCTGTCCGAAGCGCTGATCGCAGCAGCGCTGGAAGATGCCAAGGCGTGGGATCCGCAGCTGACGCTTTCGGTCAATATCTCGCCGATCCAGCTGCGCGATCCATGGTTTGCGCAGCGATTGCTCAAGTTGCTGCTGGCCGAAGGCTTTCCGCCGACCCGGCTGGAAATCGAAGTGACCGAAACCTGTCTGCACGAGAATATCGGCGTGGTGCGCGCGCTGATCACCAGCCTCAAGAACCAGGGCATCCGCATCAGCCTCGATGATTTCGGGACAGGCTATTCCAGCCTGGCGCAGCTGCGAACGCTGCCGTTTGATCGGATCAAGATCGACCGCAGCTTCGTCTCCTCGCTGGCAAGCAGCCCCGACAGCGCCTCGATCGTGGAGGCGATTTCCTCGCTCGGGCGCGGCATGGCGCTGCCGATCACGGCCGAAGGCATCGAAAGCACTGAAGTGCTGGCCGCGCTGCGCCGCTTTGGCCAGTTCAAGGGGCAAGGCTATCTCTATGGCAAGCCCGCCTCGGCGCAGGATGTGCGGCGCGATCTGGCGGCACAGGGCCTGCTGCAGATCCTGCCGAACGAACCGGACGCCGAAGTGGCTGGGCCGGACGCAACACCTGATGCACCAGGCGCGCGCCG
>JAIXYF010000190.1 GCA_027490345.1 Novosphingobium sp. | reverse complement strand
GTAGGTGATGTCCGAGAAATAGGCGTCGCGCTTGGTCTCCTCGGGCATCCCCGGGACAATCACCCCGACGCTGAGGCCGAGCCAGTTATAGAGCTTCCCCATCTCGGCCGCATCGCGCCGGGCGAGGTAATCGTTGACGGTGACGACGTGGACGCCCTTGCCCTCGATCGCGTTGAGATAGACCGCGAGCGTCGCCATCAGGGTCTTGCCCTCGCCGGTGCGCATTTCGGCAATCTCGCCGCGGTGGAGCACAAGGCCGCCGATCAGCTGCACATCGAAATGGCGCATCCCGAACACGCGCACCGATGCCTCGCGCACCGTGGCGAAGGCTTCGGGCAGGAGATCGTCCAGCTTGGCGCCATTATCCACCAGTGCGCGCAGCTTGGCCGTCTGGCCCTTGAGTTCGTCGTCCGAGAGCGCCTGCAGATCGGGCTCGAGCGCGTTGATCTGCGCCACGATCTTGCGCATCGATTTGACGTAGCGATCATTGGCCGAACCGAAGACCGACTTGATGATGGTGTTGAGCATGGGTTGAACGTGCCTTTGAACCTGTTCGGCCCGTGCATGGCGGGGCCGGAATCTGTGCGGGGGATACGGCACGCGGCAAGGCGCTGTGCCGGAATAACTCGGGAAGATGGATGAGATAACGCGCCTATTTATGGGCGCGTTCGATCCCCATCAGCACCGGCAGACGCAGCGCTTCCGGCACAGCCGGGCGGCGTTCGGGCTTTGCGACTTCGCGGGTGGCACGCAAGGTGGCGGGCGCTGGTTGCGCGGCGACACTTTCGCTGCCCGAAGTCTCTTCCCCGGCGGCGGCGGCGATGCTGGAATTGCATGCCAACGCTTCGGCCAGCGACGACGCCATAGAAGCTTGGGCCGGGCTGCCGAGTGCAGCAAGGCCGGTAAGCAGGGCCAGAAGAGCGAAGAAGTGCCGGGTCATTGCCTGCCCAGATAGGGAATCGCGCAAGCTTCGTCCACCAGCTTTGCTGATTTACTGCGCCGCCTCCCCCGCCTAGAGGCGCAAATCATGCAGATAAGCCGCTCCCCGCTCGCCCGCCCCTTCCCCGAAATGCCTGCGATTGCGGGCGTGACGCTGCGCGCGGCGCGCGCACGCTACAAGGAATGGGACCGCTGCGACCTCACCTTTGCCGAGCTGGCCGAAGGCACGGCTGTGGCGGGTGTTTTCACCAGAAGCGCCTGCGCCTCGTCAGAGGTCGAATTGGGGCGCGAGGCGGTGAAGCAGGGCCGCGCGCGGGCGCTGATCGTCAATGCGGGCAACTCCAACGCCTTCACCGGCTATCGCGGGCGCGAGGCGGTGGAAGCCATTCAGGCGCAGGTGAGCGCGGCTCTGGGCTGTGGCGTGGACGAAGTGTTCGTCTCCTCCACCGGCGTGATCGGTGTGCCGCTGCCCAAGGACAAGGCCCGCGCCGGGATCGAAGCGGCACTGTCCGCCGAGCCCTGCAGCTGGGAAGATGCGACGAACGCCATCGGCACCACCGATACCTTCGCCAAGGGTGCAGGCGCATCGGCGATGCTGGGCGATACGCGGGTCGAATTCGCCGGGATCATCAAGGGCAGCGGCATGATCGCCCCCGATATGGCGACCATGCTCGGCTATATCTTCACCGATGCAGATATCGCGCCGGCCTTCCTGCAAGAGGCTTTGGAGCGCGCCAATTCCGCCACCTTCTCGTGCATCACAGTTGATGGCGACACCTCGACCAGCGACACGGTGATGGCGTTTGCGACAGGCAAGGCCGGAAACGCGCGGATCACCGGGTGGGACAGCCCGGGTGCGGACGCCTTTGCCGCCGCGCTGGCAGATGTGTGCCGAAACCTTGCGCAGCTTGTGGTGCGCGATGGCGAGGGGGCGGCCAAGTTCATCACCATCCGCGTTTCCGGAGCGGTGAGCGATGACAGCGCGCGGCGCGTGGGCCTCAGCATCGCCAATTCGCCGCTGGTGAAGACCGCGATTGCGGGCGAGGATGCCAATTGGGGCCGCGTGGTCATGGCGGTTGGCAAGGCGGGCGAACCGGCGGACCGCGACCGGCTGTCCATTGGCTTTGGCGGCGTTTGGGCCGCGCGCCAAGGCCAGCCCCTCGCCGATTACGACGAAGCGCCGGTTGCCGCGCACCTCAAGGGTCAAGAGATCACCATCGAAGTCGATCTCGGACTTGGCGAAGGTCGCGCGACGGTGTGGACCTGCGATCTCACGCATGGCTACATCGCCATCAATGCGGATTACCGTTCGTGAGCACCGCACTCGACACCGCCGTCGCTGCGCTGCTGCGCCGGGTTTCCGCCGAGGTCATCATGCCGCGCTACCAGACGCTGGCGGCGCATGAGGTGATCGACAAGGCAATCAATGACATGGTCACGATTGCTGACACCGAGGCGGAAGTCATGCTAGCCGAAGGGTTGGCGGCAATCCTGCCCGATGCCGCGATTGTCGGCGAGGAAGCGGTCCATGCCGATCCCGCGCTCTCCGCCCGGCTCGATAGCGGGCCATGCTGGATTATCGATCCGGTGGACGGAACCAACAATTTCGCCGTGGGCAAGCCGCCATTCGGCATCATCATTTCGTTCAGCGATGGCGGCGAGATTCTTTCGGGCTGGATCTATGATCCGCTGAAGGACCGGCTGTGCGTGGCGCACAAGGGCAAGGGCGCTTTCGTGAACGGCGAGCAGGTTTCGGCCCGCACGACCGGCGAGACCCCGCCGATTGCCGCGATTAGCACAATGTTCCTCGATCCCGTAGCGCGCGAGGCGGTGAAGCAGCGGATCGCGCCGTTCTACACCCTCGTCGATATCCCGCGCTGCGCCGCAGAACAGTATCCGCGCCTTGTTTTGGGCGTCAACGATATCTCGGTCTTCGAGCGTACCTTGCCGTGGGACCACGCGGCAGGCGTGCTGTTCGTCAACGAAGCGGGCGGCATGGCCGCGCGGCCCGATGGCTCAGCTTACCGCACCGACCAGCACGGACAAAAAGGCCTGTTTGCAGCCTCTTCGCCCGCACTGTTCGAAGAATTTGTGAAGCGCAGCCTAGGCTGAACGTCCGCCTACTGTGCCGGATCGCGCACCTTGAACGGGTCGGTCGGCGCGGGCTGCGTCGGCAGCACGGCGCGCGGCAGTTCCTTGTCACTGTTGGCAGCCTGCCACAGCATTCCCGCCATCACCACCGCCGCCTGCCGCATATCATCCGCGCGCATGTGGTCCACCGTATCGAGATTGGTGTGGTGGACCCGGCTGTCGTAATCGAGCGGGTCCTGGATGAACTGGTAGCCGGGCAAGCCGATCGCCTGCATGAATACATGGTCTGTGCCGCTGGTCTTGCTCACCACCAACTTGTCTGCGCCGAGCATGTCAAACGGAGTGAGCCATTCGCGCAGCAGCTTGTCTGCGCCAAGATTACCTTCGGTATAGATGCCGCGGAACCGGCCAGAGCCGTTGTCCATGTTGAAATAGGCCTTGAGTTGGCCATATTCCGCCTTGGGCGTAATCGGGAAGGCATTGCGCCAGGCGACATAGGAATCGATGCCCCTAAGTGCGGGATCGACCGGGCGACTGGCCAGATGCTGATCGATATAGGCGCGGCTGCCGAGCAGGCCCTGCTCTTCCCCGCTCCACAGCACGAAGCGGATCGTGCGCTTGGGCTTCATGCCCAGCTTGGCAATCAGCCGCGCCGCCTCGATCACTGTCACGCTGCCCGCGCCGTTGTCGCTTGCGCCGTCGCCCGCGATCCAGCTATCGAAATGCGCACCGGCCATGACATACCCCGCCTTGGGATCACTGCCGGGGATCTCGGCCACCAGATTGTCGGCGCGCAGGTCGGTCTCGTCATAGCGGGCCGCCACGGTGATCGCGAGTTCGGGCGCTGCACCGGTCTTGGCGAGGCGGACAAGGCGCCGATAGTCTTCCTGCGCCAGTTCGATGGCGGGCAGCGCTAGGGTCTGCCCCGGCTGGAAATCATAGCCTTCGCCGTGCACCAGCATCCCGTCGCGGTAGCTGATCTTGACCATCGCCAGTGCGCCCTCGGCCTTGAGGAACGCGGCGAGCTTGCCCTGAAAGCGGCGGTTGCGCACTTGCAGCGCCGCCGCATCGGGATCGAACACCGGCTTGGTATAGGTATCCAGCTCCGCGATCTGTGCGTCGGTATAGCGCTCGAACACCGGCCCCTTGCTTTCGCTCGTCTGGCCGGGCAGCGAGACGAGCACGATCCGGCCCGCCAGCTTGCCCTTCCATTCAGCAAAGTGTTCCTCGCGCGACATCGGCGCGATCGACACCGGCGCGCGCAGGGTGCCTGCTGTGGGCGGCGACCACGCGACCGGAATGGCGGTGAGCGGCAAGGCGCGCGGGCTGACCATTGCCACCGAATAGCTATCAAGATTCCAGCCCACGCCGAATTCGAACGGCTCGGCATGGACATTGGCGAGCCCCTGCTTCTTGAGCAGATCCATCGCCCAGGCTTCGGCGCGGCGGTGATTTTCGGAATTGGTGAGGCGCGCCCCGATGCGGTCCATCAGCGCTGAGGCGGTGGTCATCGCCTCGCTGCGGTTCATGCCTTCATCGATGATACGGGCGAGCGCGGCGTTATCGCTGTCCGGCGCGGCCTGTGCAGGGGCGGCGCAGACGCAAAGGGCAATGAGGCTCGCCGCGCAGGTCAGGGCAAGGCGGCGGGCATGAGAAATCGGCATGGGCGAATGGCTCCGATGAGGGATGCCCTATTCTTGCACCCCTCATCGGCCTTGCCAAGGCGCTGTCTTAAAGCACGCTTTCCAGCCAGCCCTTGAGCTGGCTCTTGGGCGCAGCGCCCAGCTTTTGCGCTATGGCCTTGCCGTCCTTGAACAGGATCAGCAGCGGGATCGACTGCACACCGATCTCGCCGGGCACCGTGGTGTTTTCCATGATGTCCATCTTCACGATGGAAACCTTGTCAGCCAGCTCGTCCGAGATCTCTTCCAGCGCGGGCCCGATCATCTTGCACGGGCCGCACCAGTCGGCCCAGAAATCGACCAGAACGGGCTTGTCTGCGCCCAGCACATCGGCGGCGAAGCTGGCATCGGTAACGGCTTTGGTGGCCATGGCTTGGAACTCCTTAGGGTTGAACGAATATGTAGGCGCTCTGGCGCGGCGCGCAAGAAAGCCCGGCTAAAAGCTTTCCTGCGGACCCTGAAGGGAAGGCTTGTGCGCCGCGATCACGCCGCCCGGGATCTCGATCAGACGGGGGGTGTGGGTATAGAGCAGCGCAGCCTCGATCCGGCGGCCGGGATAGATCACCTCCAGCGCGGCGACATAGGCTGCCATCTGGCGCAAGCTGGCGAGCGGGACTTCTCCGATGTCCTGCGGCGGACGGCGGTCGGTCTTGAAATCGACCACGCGGACGTGGGTTTCAGCCAGCAGCAGCCGGTCGAGCGTGCCGCTGACCACGCGTTCGCCCACCACGGCGGCAATCGGCACTTCGGCGAGCGAGCCGGGGCCGAACACCTCCGCCCACGCCGGTTCGGCCAGCACGCGGATCGCTGCTGCCGCCATCGCTGCGCGCTCTTCTGCGGGCAAATCGGTAGCCATGCGCGCCAGCCAGCCCAGCGCCGCCGCCTCACGCGCTTCAGCCGCCAGTTCGGGCAGGCGCTCGATCAGCTTGTGCATCAAGGTGCCGCGCCGCGCCGCCATGCGCGCGGCAGGGCCGGTGCGCGAAGGGGGGTCGGGGGCATCATCCGCCTCGCCCAGCCCGGAAGGGGCCAGCGGGCGCGGCGGGCGCGGTTCGGCGGGCAGCGGCGCATCCAGCCAATCGGGCAGGACTTCGAGAGGTTCGCCCGGCAACGGCTGAGCGCTGACAGCTGCGGGCACCTGCCCCAGCCCGCCCAGCTGGCGCGAGCCGACCCAGATAGGATCCTCGCGCCAATCGCCGTCCTCGCCCCCGAACAAGGGCTCCAGCTGGGCGTACCAGCTTTCCTCGGGCGGCCCCTTGGCCTTGGTGCCCAGCGCGCCGCCAATGAACAGCGCCTCTTCCGCCCGGGTCATCGCCACATAGAGCAAGCGCCAGTGTTCCTCGCGCTCGCGCTCCGCCGCGCGCTCTGCCGCCTCGCGCACCGGCCCGGCGCGCTCCGCCTTGCGCAGCGCGGGCAGCGGCACCGTGCGGCGCTCGTCCACCACCACCTCTTCCAGCGAAAGATCGCGCAGGCGCGCGGCATCGGGATCGGCGGCGGCATCAGCCATGATGACAATCGGCGCTTCAAGCCCTTTCGAGCCGTGCACCGTCATCACCCGCACGAGATCGGCTTTCTGCCCGGCCTCGCGCTTCAGTTCGCCATCGCCTGCATCGAACCATTGCAGGAAGCCGGCAAGGCTGGGCGTCTGGCTGGCAGCATAGGCAACCGCTGCGTTGATCAGCTCATCAATGGGATCGTTGGCCTCCGCGCCGAGCCGGGCAACCAGCTTGCGGCGGCCCTGCCAAGGCCCGACCAGCAGCCAGTGCAGCAATTGCCCCGGGGTACCAAAATCGGCGCGAGACAGCGCGCTGCGCAATTGCTCCATCGCTGGATAAGTCGCGGGGCCTTCGCGGGCGCGCAGATGATCCCACAGCCGTACGCCCTTGGTGCGGTAGCCGTGTTCAAGCAGCATGTCCTGCGTCCAGCCCACCAGCGGCGAGACAAGCAGCGCAGCGAGATTGAGATCATCGAGCGGCTGTGCGCAAAAGCGCAGCACCGCGACCAGATCCTTGACCGCGAGCGGCGCGCCCAGCCGCAGCCGGTCCACCCCTGCCACCGGCACGCCGCGCGCATGGAGCCGCGCGACGATCAGACCGGCAAGCGTCTTGCGCGAGCGCACCAGCACCATGACGTCACCGGGCGTGGCGCGGCGCGGCGCCGATCCTGATTGGCCCTTGTGCAGCGGGAAGCCCATATCCATCCACGTTCGCACCTGCAGCGCGATCTGATCGGCCATCACCCGATCGGGCCGCGAGAGCCAGGTTTCATCGCCCTCCTCGCCCGCATCCTCATCCATCCCCGGCGGCGCATCCTCATCTTCGTCCGCCGCGCCGCCAACCGGCTTCCATAGCGTGACCATACCGGGGCGGCTGTCATCGCCCTTGTGGGGATCGGGCGCCTCGGGCAGGCCGAACCGGTCCGGGCCGATGGCGCCGATCGCGCGGTCCACAAACGCGAGCACCGTGGCCGCCGTGCGATAGGACCGGCCCAGCCCCAGCGGCAGCAGCTCGCGCGCGGGATCGGCGGTCCCGGCGGCCAGCGCATCCAGCTCGCGCCGCACCCGTTCGCGCGCGGCGGCGAAGTTTTCCGGGCTTGTGCCCTGAAACCCGAAGATCGCCTGCTTGTAATCGCCCACCACGAACAGCGTGCGCGCGCGCTCAATGCCGTCCTTCTGGCCCCCCCCGCTGAAGAAATCACCGACAAGGCCATCGAGCACGATGCGCCACTGGGCGGCGTTGGTATCCTGGGCCTCATCCACCAGAATGTGATCGAAGCGGCGGTCCAGCTTGTAGCGGATCCACTCCGCCGGGGCCTGCTTGGTCAGCAGGTTGGCCGCCGCGCGGATCTGGTCGTCAAAATCGATGAAGCCTTCGCGCGCCTTCGCCTCTGCCCAGGCCCGCGCAAAGCGGTGGCCAAGTGTGAGCGCGGGATCGAGCCGGGCAGCCAGACCGATCAGCGCGCGCATTTCCTGCACCCGCTCAATATCCGCGATGACGCAGGTCTGAAAATCGGCGTAGTCCGGCTCATGCTTCAAAAGATAACGCGGGGATTTGGCAGTGCCGTCCTTGGTAAGAAACTGACGGGCAAAATCATCGAGCCCGGCGATGCGCGCGGCGGGGCTGGCCTCCAGCCAATCGCGCATGATCGAGGCAGAATCGAGACCAGTCTTGGTGCCCCAGCGCTGGTTGGCTTCCATGCACACTTGCGCCGCGTGCGCATCGAACACGCCGTCCCTCACCAGATCGGCCAGCCCTGCGCCGTCCTCTTCGGCATCCAGCCCCAGCAGGCGGTTGATGCGCGGGCGCAATGGCGGCTGCCAGGCGCCGGGGCCTTCCCACAGATCATGCGCCGCCGCGCAGCGCAGCAGGAACGCCGGCACCGCAGCCTCGCCCATGCGCAGGCTGAGGTCTTCGAGCGCCGCAAACAGCGCATCATCGCCCTGTTCCTGCGCGGTGATCAGCAGGTTTGCCAGCACTTCGCGCAGCAGCAGGTCGCGGTCGCGGTCTTCCATCGCGCGGGTGCCGGGGATCAACCCGGCTTCGGCAGGAAATGCGCCGAGCAGCCACTGCGAGAAGGCGTGGATCGTCTCGATCCGCAGGCCGCCGCCGGGGCAATCGAGCACGGCGGCAAACAGGCTGCGCGCGCGCGCCACGGTTTGCGGCCCCATGGATGCGCCGATGGCATCGAGTTCTGCGGCCAGCTCCGTATCGGGCAGGCGCACCCAGCGCGCGAGTACATCGTTGACGCGCG
>JAIXYF010000448.1 GCA_027490345.1 Novosphingobium sp. | reverse complement strand
GACGGCATCCTCAACAACGTCTTCACCAATCGCCGGGCGGGTGGTTCGGATTACCGCGCGTTCAACCTGAAGCTGGATTACGACCTGACCGACTGGCTGAAGGCCGATCTCAGCCTCGATCATATCCACCAGAGCGGCGGCGGCACGCCGGTCCAGTTCGGCAACAAGCTGACGGCCAGCATTCTCTCGGGCGGCAATCCTTCGGCGATCTGGCCCAAATACAATCCCGAAACCGGCAGCCCCGACGGGCTGAAGCCGCGTGAAATCGCCAACAACCTTGGTGCCGACAAGGATCGCCTCAACACCAATATGGCCAGCCTGACGCTGAAGGCCAAGACGCCGATCGGGGATCTCGTCTCGCAGACCTCGTACATGTCCTCGGGCGATACGGTCGATCAGGATTTCGACGGCACCTGCGTGGGCGCGGCGGGCTGCACCAGTGTGGGCAACCCGCTGCTCGCGGCCACCGGCAGCCAGCTCAAGACCAACCGCGATCAGACCTACAAGCAGTTCACGCAGGAAGTGCGCCTGCAAGGCAAGGCCGCCGATGGCCTGGTCGATTACCTCGTCGGCGCGTTCTATTATGATCACAAGATCACGCTGCACCAGAACACCAACAAGGCCATCGATCAGTTCTCGGGTGAGAAGGCGCACAGCTGGTCGTTTTTCGGCAATATCGATCTCAACCCCACCGACACGATCAAGATCTCGGGCGGTGTGCGCAACATCTTCGAGGCCAAGCGCTTCAACACCGAGTATATCCTGCTCGGCTCGATCCCGCTGGTCCCGCGCATCAACGATCGCCGCAGCTGGCAGAAGCTGATCACCCGCTTCAACATCCAGTGGCAGGCGGCGCCTGACGTATTGCTCTACGCCAACCGGTCCGAAGGCTTCCGTTCGGGCGGCTTCTCGATCCGCGGCACGCTTTCGGAGCAGCAGGCGGGCCAGACCAACTGCGGCGTGGCCGGGGGCTGCCCGGACAACAACTTCCTCTCGTTCCTGCCGGAAACCAACACGTCTTATGAAGCCGGTTTCAAGACCCGCTTTTTCAACCGGGCGATCACGTTCAACGCCGCCGGCTTCATCAACGACATCACGAACTTCCAGCAATCGCAGGTTGTCGTGACGCCCGGTTATGGCCCTGGCACCAACACTTATGTCGTCAGCTTTCCCAAGGTCCAGATCAAGGGTCTCGAGTTTGAGCTGGACTTCGATTTCGGCAAGATGACCGAGACGCTGGAGGGCTTCTCGCTCTCGGGCACGCTCGGCATTCAGGATGCGAATGTGAAAAACGGCAAGGTCAGCGGCCAGACCTCGTCGATCGGCGCCGGTGCCCAGGCAGGCGCGCCCGGCACTACCGCCGATTTCACAGGCGTCCTGCTGCAGCGCGTGCCCAGCAACAACTTCACCGTGCGCAGCAGCTATGTCCGCGAGCTTTCGGCTGATGCGAAGATTTCCCTCACAGCCGGCTATTCGTGGATCGACAGCTTCTCGCTCGGCACCTTCGGCACGCTCAATGATATCCAGCCCAGCTATGGCATGCTCGATGCCTCCGCCACGCTCAACTACAAGGGCTATTTCCTGCGCGTGGCGGGCAAGAACCTGACGAACGAGGCCTACCGGACGCAGTCTCTGCCCACTGTGTTCTTCCAGGGCTGGGCGCCGCCGGCGACCTTCACCGTCTCGCTCGGCGCGAAGTTCTGATCGTCCCGAAGCTGTGAACACGAACCCCGGCGGGAGGCCTTCCGCCGGGGTTTTTGTTTGGCCTTGCCGCACGGCCGCCAAGATTCCGCTTCCCAAATCGTGCGCGTTCTGCAAAAGCGCGCGTCCACAGTGCCACTGCGTTGGCTTGGCATGTGTGTGTGGCGATCATAGCTCAGTTGGTTAGAGCGCCGGTTTGTGGTACCGGAGGTCGTGGGTTCGAACCCCATTGGTCGCCCCATTTCCCCTTCATAGCGAAGAGCGCGGCGGTGCCTGCACCAAGGTTCACGCCTCTTGCGCCCCGCTAAGCTCTTGCCCCGCTTGCTGGCTGGTGGCAGAGAAGATGCCTGCGCGGACAGTATCGACTGTCCCGGCTGCTTTACGGACGTACCTGCCCGCTTATGCACGGCTTTGCCAATCCTGCCCGTTTCCTGCGCATGGCGCGCTGGCTGATGCCGCTTATGCTTGTGCCGGGCCTGATCCTCGCATTCGGCGCGGTGGCCTGGGGCCTGTTGATGGTGCCGCCCGATCGGCTGATGGGCGATACGGTGCGTATCCTGTTCATTCATGTGCCCTCTGCGTGGCTCGGCATGGCCGGCTGGACGACGATTGCCATCGCCAGTCTGGTCGAACTGGTCTGGCGCCATCCGCTGGCGGGAATCGCGGCGCGCGCCGCAGCCGTGCCCGGCGCGGCCTTTACCGCCATCTGCCTTGCCACCGGTTCGATCTGGGCGCGGCCGACATGGGGCACCTGGTGGGTGTGGGATGGCCGGCTGACCAGCTTTCTCATCCTCCTGTTCCTCTATTTCGGTTATCTGGCGCTGGCACGCGCGGCGCAGCGCGATGCCGCGGCGGGCTAAGGGGCGACCCGAGTCACCGCGATCTTCGGCCTT
>JAIXYF010000226.1 GCA_027490345.1 Novosphingobium sp. | reverse complement strand
GCATCGCCGCGCACCAGCGCCCCGCCGCCGCCGCGCACCATGCGGATTGGGCAGGTTTCGCGGCCGGGCCGGGCACCGCGCGCACCCACCACGTCTGCCGCCAGCTGCGCCAGATCGAGCGGGGCGAACGTGGCGCGGCTCAATTGCGCGTCGATCCGGCTGGCATCCGCGATTTCGGTGATCAGGCGGTCAAGCCGCTGGACATCGTGCGCAGCGATGGCGGCGAGCTGGTGGCGCAGCGCCGGATCGTCGACCTTTTCCATCGTCTCCAGCGCGCTCGACAGCGAGGCAAGCGGGTTTTTCAACTCGTGCGCGACATCGGCGGCGAAGCTTTCGACCGCGTCGATCCGCTGGCGCAGCGCGGTGGTCATATCCGAAAAGGCGCGGGCGAGGAGGCCGATCTCGTCGCCGCGTTCGGGCAGGCGCGGCACGACCACCGCGCGATCACGCCCCAATCGCACCCGGATGGCCGCGCGGACCAGTGCGCGCAGCGGCTGGACGATGGTGCGCGCGAGGAACAGCGAAAGCTGGATCGAGAGGAGAAAGGCGACGCCGATGATGATCCCCAGTGTCTGGCGGGCATCGCGCACCGATTGGGTGACATCGGTGGCATTGCGCAGCGCCAGCAGCATTTCGCCATCCGTGCCGACCGGCGTGGCGGCGGTGATCACCGGGGTGCGATCCGGCGCATAGCGCAGATAGACTTCGGTGGCGTGCGCAGCGCGGGCGCGGGCGACTTCGGGCCAATTGGCCGCGCCGGGGGCAGGCGGCTCGCGGTAGCGCTCGATCACTGGCGCGCCGACGATGAAATCGACCCCGCGATCGAGCAGGCGCGCGGCGCTGGAATACCAGGCCTCGGTATCGGGATCGGCGAACGTGAACGGCGGCGGCGCGAGGCGGAAACTGTCGGCGATCAGGCCGCCCTTCGCGTTATAGAGCGTGAGGCGCAGTTTCTGCGCGGTGCCGATTTCCGCAAGCACGGCGCGGGCCTTGGCCGGGCGGGCTTCGGTCAGCGCGATGGCGGCGATTTCCGCTTCGGCGCGGGCGAGCTTGAAGCGTTCGTCGAGGAGCTGCTTGCGGTAGCTGTCGAGATAGAAGAACGAGCCCGCGAGCAACGCCAGCGCAATGCCATTGACCGCGAGGATGCGGGACGTGAGCGAGACCCCGCGCACACGCCATGAACGGCGGCGCAGGCTCGTCCGTGCAGGATCGTGGGCCAGATCGGGGGCCGGATCGGCTCGCGGATCAGGAATCGGCGAAACTGTATCCGGCGCCATACAGTGTCTCGATCGCGGCGAAGTGGCTATCTGCCACGCGGAACTTGCGCCGCAGCCGCTTGATATGGCTATCGATGGTGCGATCATCGACGAAGACATCGTCCTGATAGGCCGCGTCCATCAACTGGTTGCGCGTTTTCACCACGCCCGGGCGCAGCGCCAGCGCCTCAAGGATCAGGAATTCGGTGACGGTGAGCGAAACCGCAACGCCGTCCCACGTGACGGTGTGGCGCGCCGGGTCCATCAGCAGGCGGCCCCGGCGGATCGGCTCGGGCAGCGGCTGGGCGTCCTCGCGCTCTTCGCCCAGGGCATCGGCATCTCGCCGGGCCAGTTCGCTGCGGCGCAGGATCGCGCGGATGCGGGCAATCAGCAGGCGCTGGCTGAAGGGCTTGGCGATATAATCGTCCGCGCCCATGGCAAGGCCCAGCGCCTCATCGCTTTCCGCATCCTTGCTGGTGAGGAATATCACCGGAAGCTGGCTTTTCTCGCGCAGGCGGCTGAGCAGTTCGAGGCCATCCATGCGCGGCATCTTGATATCGCACACGGCCAGATCGGGCGGGTTTTCGATCAGCGCCTTAAGCGCCGCGGCCCCATCATAATAAAGTCGCGTGGCGAACCCTTCGGCCTGAAGCGCGATGGACACAGTGGTGAGAATATTGCGGTCATCATCCACCAGCGCGATCACCCGCTGATCATCACCGCCGCGCACAGGCCCACGCGGCGCGGCTGGCACCGGAGCTGGCAGGACTTCGGAAAGTCTGGGGACTTCGGAAGGTCTTGGAATTTCGGAAGGTCTTGGAATTTCGGGCAGGGCGATTTCCGGTCAGACTGGCGGCGACGCCGAGGCTGGCGCCGGAATGCCGGATTACCGGCTCGGCGCACGGCTGGCAACCGGGCGGCAAAATGCAAAGCAGTTGTACGCGGTGCAACTTGCTGCGCAAAAAAATAGGTTGCCGCGAGGGCATTTGACGCAGCATGGCCGGGTGGCTATGCGGCGCAGCAGATTCTTCGCATTCGTATGCAGCAACGCTACGGATTCGCCGGCTGACGAACGCATCGAGGTGTGATTGCAACGCGCGGGCAAGCGCCAGCTTTTCCTATAAAGCCCACACCGGGCCGGAAAACTGGCAGACCCGCCATGGGAGACCGAACTGTGTCTGATACCACATTGAACGTGACGCCCCTTAACGTCACATTGGCTCAGCAGGGTCTTCCCGAGCCTGCGCAGATTTTTGCCAACCTTGGCACCGCCGCGCTGGTCGAACATGCGATCCGCAATAGCGAAGGCGTGCTTTCGGCCGATGGCCCGCTGGTCGTTGCCACGGGCCAGCACACCGGGCGCAGCGCCAAGGACAAGTTCTTCGTGCGCGATGCCGAAACCGAAAACACGATCTGGTGGGGCAAGACCAACGCCAGCATGACGCCGGACCAGTTCGCCGCGCTCAAGGCCGATTTCTTTGCCCAGCTGGGCGGGATGGACAAGGCGTATGTCGCCGATCTGTTC
>JAIXYF010000209.1 GCA_027490345.1 Novosphingobium sp. | reverse complement strand
GCTTTCATAAAGATCGGCATAGGCCTGTCCGCTCAGGCCCCACGAGAAATCGGCTTTCATCCCGGCACGTTGCAGGCTGCTCCACACACCGCGCTGGTGGTAAAGCTGCACCGTGCGGGTCAGCGCATCGGCCAGCGTCTGCCAGCGCACGCCTTCAAACTGCACGCCCGTGGCCACCCCGGCCACCCGTGCGGCCAGGTTTGCGTCGATCACCGTATCGGCCAGCCCGCCGGTGCGGCTGACCACGGGTACGCAGCCGTAAGCGAGGCCATAAAGCTGGGTCAGCCCGCAAGGCTCGAACCGGCTGGGCACCAGAATTGCATCGCCGCCGCCCAGCATCCGGTGCGAGAGCGCCTCGTCATAGCCGATGCGCACCCCGATCCGCCCGGGATGACGCGCGGCGGCAGCGTGGAAGCCGCTTTCCAGCGCGGCATCGCCCGAACCCAGCAGCGCCAGCCGCCCGCCTATGCCAACAAGGTGGTCGGCGGCTTCGAGCAGCACGTCCATGCCCTTTTGCCAGGTGAGGCGGCTGATCACCACGAACAGGGGGCCATCTGCGGTCTCAAGGCCAAACTCGGCCTCCAGCGCGCGCTTGTTCGCGGCCCGCTTGCCCAGCGATTTGGCGGTGTAAGGCGCCTTCAGCGCGGCATCAGCCGCCGGGTTCCACACAGCCGTATCGATCCCGTTGACGATCCCGCTGACAATCGATTCACGCCCCCGGATCAGCCCTTCCAGCCCCATGCCGAAGCCCGGCTCGCGGATTTCGCGCGCATAAGTCGGGCTGACGGTGGTGATCCGGCTGGCAGCGGCAAGGCCTGCCTTCAGGAAGCTGATCCCGCCGTGATATTCGATCCCGTCAATCGCCATGGCCTGCGGCGGCAATTCCAGCGCGGCAAACAGGTCCGCGCCATAATGCCCCTGAAACGCCATGTTGTGGATCGTGATCACCGCAGGCAGCACCGGCCCCGCTGGTGCAAAGCGCTGATAGGCCAGCGCCATGCCCGCCTGCCAATCGTGCGCGTGGATCAGATCGAAGGCCAAGTCAGCCTTTGGGCCCTTCACCGCGCCCCCCGCCACATCCGCCGCCGCGCGGCCAAACGCGGCAAAGCGCCGCGCATTATCACCCCAATCACGCCCCGTGGCATCGCCATAAGGCCCGCCGCCGCGCGCAAAATACCCCGGTGCATCAAGCACCAGGAGCGGATGCGCGCCGATCCTGCCCGCCAGCAGCCGCGCCGGTTCACCCAGCAGGCTGTCCCACGTGTGAAGCGCCTTGGGCTTCTTGCCGAGCGCTGCGATCACCGCCGGGTAGCCCGGCAGCAGGGTTGTCATGGCCACCCCGTGCGCAGCCAACGCCTCGGGCAGCGCGCCCACCACGTCGGCCAGGCCGCCGGTCTTGACCAGCGGCACGGCTTCGGAGGCGACGGAGAGGACGCTCAGGTTCACTTAAGCCGCTCGATCATCGCCCTGTTGATCAGGCACACGCCGTTTTCGGTACGGCGGAAGCGCCTGGCATCGAGCACCGGGTCTTCACCCACCACGAGGCCCTCAGGGATGCGCACGCCTGAATCGAGGATGACGCGCTTCAGCCGCGCCCCGCGTCCGATGTTGCAATAAGGCAGGATCACACCTTCATCGACGCTGGAAAACGAGCCCATCTTCACGCCGGTGAACAGCAGCGAACGCCGCGCCAGCGCGCCCGAGACGATGCAATCCTGCGAGATCAGCGAGGAAATCGCCATGCCGCGCCGCCCTTCCTGATCGTGCACGAACTTGGCGGGGGCGGCCACGACCTGATCGGTCCAGATCGGCCACTCGCGGTCATACATGTTGAGTGCGGGCACCACGTCGGTCAGGTCGAGGTTCGCCTCGAAATAGGCGTCCAGCGTGCCAACATCGCGCCAGTATTCGCCGATTTCCTCGGCCGCGCGGATGCAGCTGTCGGTGAAGCGGTGCGCCACTGCCTTGCCGTTCTTCACGATGTCGGGGATGATGTCCTTGCCGAAATCGCGGCTGGAGTTCGGGTCGGCGGCATCGCGGCGCAGCGCCTCGAACAGGAACTTGGTGTCGAACACATAGATGCCCATCGAAGCCAGCGAATGCTCCGGATCGCCGGGTATCGCGGGCGGGTCTTCGGGTTTTTCCACGAAATCGGTGATCACGCTGGCCTTGTCCACCGCCATCACGCCAAAGCCCTTGGCTTCCTCGCGCTTCACCACGAGGCAGCCGATGGTCACGTCCGCGCCCGATGCCACGTGCTGCTGCAGCATCAGCTCGTAGTCCATCTTGTAGATGTGATCGCCCGCAAGGATCACCATGTACTTGGGCGCATGGCTCGCGATGATGTCGAGGTTCTGGTAGACCGCGTCTGCCGTCCCTTCGTACCAGGCATGTTCGGAAATGCGCTGCGAGGCGGGGAGGATGTCGAAGCTCTCGTTGCGTTCGGGCCGCATGAAGTTCCACGCGCGCTGCATGTGGCGGATCAGCGAGTGCGCCTTGTACTGCGTCGCCACGCCGATGCGGCGGATGCCGGAATTGATCGCGTTCGAAAGCGCAAAGTCGATGATCCGGCTGACCCCGCCGAAATAAACCGCCGGCTTGGCGCGGTTGTCGGTCAGATCATAGAGGCGGCTGCCGCGCCCGCCTGCCAGAACATAGGCCATGGCGTCGCGCGCCAGCGGCTGAGCGTAAGTTTCGCGCATCAAGCTTCTCCCTCGTTCCCTCGTTGCCTTGTTCTTATTCCTCGAACACGAACATCACTGTCGCCAGCGGCGGCAGCACGACCAGCGCCGCGCCATCCTGCGCCGTCACCCCGCCCAGATTGCCCTGGCCCGATCCGCCATAGATGGTCGCATCGCTGTTGAGCGCCTCGCGCCATGTCCCGTCTTGCGGAAATGGCAGGCGGTAATGGCTGTGCAGCGCCGGCGTCATGTTGCTGACCACGACCACGGTCGGCGCGCCCGGGGCCTTGCGTTCCCATGCAAAAACAGAAGCCAGCGCATCATCGACCACCAGCCAGCCGAAACCATCGCCCTCGCAATCGCGCGCGTGGAGCGCGGGCAGCGTGCGATAGGCTTGGTTGAGATCCCTGACCCAGCGCTGCACCCCGGCATGTTCGGGCAGATCGAGCTGATACCAGTCCAGCGCGCGCGCTTCGCTCCATTCGCGCCCTTGCGCAAATTCCTGCCCCATGAACAGCAGCTTCTTGCCCGGATAGCCCCACATCAGGCCATAATAGGCGCGCAAGTTTGCAAATTTCTGCCAGGCATCCGCGCCGCTCATCTTGCCCAGCAGCGAGCCTTTGCCATGCACCACTTCGTCATGGCTCAGCGGCAGCACGAAGTTTTCGCTGAAGGCATAGACCAGCCCGAAAGTGATCTCATTGTGGTGATGGCGCCGGTGCACCGGATCACGCGCCATATAGGCCAGCGTATCGTGCATGAAGCCCATGTTCCACTTGAACCCGAAGCCCAAACCTCCGCGCGGCGGGCCGCTGGCGTCGGTCGGCTGCGTCACCCCCGGCCAGCTGGTTGATTCCTCCGCCACAGTGAGAAAGCCCGCGTGGCTGGCATAGACCGCGCGGTTCATCGCCTGCAGGAAGTTCACCGCTTCCCAGTTCTCGCGCCCGCCCTCGGCATTGGGGATCCATTCGCCAGCAGCGCGCGAATAATCGCGGTAGAGCATCGAGGCGACCGCATCCACGCGCAGGCCGTCCACATGATAGCGCTCCGCCCAGAACAGCGCGTTGTTGACGAGGAAGCTCAGCACCTCGCGCCGCCCGAAATTGTAGATCGCGGTCTGCCAATCGGGATGGAAGCCAAGGCGCGGATCAGCGTGTTCATACAGCTCGGTTCCGTCGAACTTCGCCAGCCCGTGCGTATCCACCGGGAAGTGCGCGGGCACCCAATCGATCAGCACGCCCACGCCCGCCCGGTGCGCCCCATCCACAAACCGGGCAAAGCCCTCCGGCTCGCCAAACCGGGCAGAGGGCGCAAACAGGCCCGTGGTCTGATAGCCCCAACTGGGATCATAGGGGTGCTCGGAAACCGGCAGGAACTCGATATGCGTGAAGCCCATCTCGATCACATAGGGGATCAGCCGGTCGGCCAGCTCGTCCCAGTTATAGAACTCGCGCCCGTCCGCATCCGGCTTCTGCCATGATCCGGGATGGACTTCGTAGATCGAGATGGGCACCCGGCGCGGGTCGGTCTCGGCCCAATGGGCGCGGTGGTCTGCGTCGCCCCATTCGTGAGCATCGGGCGCGGAGATTACGCTGGCCGTGGCTGGGCGCAGCTCTGATCGGAAGGCGAAGGGATCGGCCTTGAGCGGCTGCACCGCGCCGCCCGGGCCGACCACGCGGTACTTGTAGGCACGCCCGGCGGCAATATCGGGGAGGAACACTTCCCACACGCCGATATCCGCGCGCCGCCGCATCGGGTGGCGCCGCCCGTCCCATATGTTGAAATCGCCCACCACCGAAACCCGCTCGGCATTGGGCGCCCAGACGGCGAAATGCACGCCCGTCACCCCCTCATGGGTGATGCAATGCGCCCCCAGCACCTGCCACAGGCGTTTATGCGTGCCCTCGCCCAGCAGATATTCGTCCAGCTCGCCCAGCACGGGGCCAAAGCGGAACGGGTCGTCGAACGCCCATTCGGCCCCCCCGCCTTCGGCCCGTAACCGGTAGGGCTGGCGCTTCGCCAGCTTGGCCGCAAACAGCCCCGGCTGTCCGCGCACGGCCACGGCCTCGGTCTCCTTGCCCTTTTCGGGCACCACCACCAGCCGCTCGGCCCCCGGCACAAAGGCCCGCACCACCACGCCCTTGCCCAGATCATGCGGCCCCAGCACGCTGAACGGGTCGCCATGCCGCCCCTCGCGGATGGCCTGCGCCACATCCGGCTCGAACGCCCCGTCGATCCAACTGTCGCCCATGCCGTCCCCTCCCAAGGTTGCCCGCCGCCCCCGCTACAGCGCGGGCGCAACACCCCAAATCTCGTCCATATAGCTGCGGATCGTG
>JAIXYF010000243.1 GCA_027490345.1 Novosphingobium sp. | reverse complement strand
GCCGCTAACCTCAGGCACATTTCGCCTTTTCGGCCTGCGCCCTGCCGTGCTATTCTTGCACCGCAGATTGCGCTGAGGAGGTGGTGGCGAGCGCGTCCAGACAAGGGACGCTTATGACCATTTTTCTCATCCTCGGGGCCGTGGCTGGCCTTTATGTGCTCGCGCTGCTCTTCCGCCTCGCCAGCTATGCGCTGCCTGTCTATGCCGGGCTAACGTGTGCTTTCCTGCTGCTCCGCCATGATGTTGGTCATCTCGGAGCAATCCTGGGCGGACTGTCGGCAGGCATTGCTACGCTTCTGATTGGACAGGGCCTCATTGCCTTTGTCCGCTCTCCCATGCTCCGTGTCGGGATCGCGCTCCTCTTTGCCATACCCGGGGGCATCGCCGGCTTTCAGGCCGCGCACGCGCTTGGATCACTGGCAACGGACAACAGCATGCTGCTGGCGATCCTTGGATCCATTGCTGCTATGGCGACCTTCCTCTCGGCATGGCGAAGCGTGACTATGTCGGAGCGTGATACTTGCGTCACCCCACAGTTTGCCGGTCCCGTGGATGGGCAAGCCTCCACAGGCCAATCAATGTCGACCGAGTGATGGCGTGAGGGGGTAATTCCGGCGGTCCAGTCGCTTCCTTTGCTTGCCCGATTTTGAACCGAGGGTTCAGGGCCAGCGTTCACCCGAGCCAGTGCATGCGATCAGCATCTGGCGTCCTTCCCGGCAGAACCGACCAGTACGGCCTCTTTCGATCCGCGCCCATGTCAGCCAGACGCTTTGCTTGGCAGCCTTGCCGCAACGGTGCTTGCCGAACTTTCTTCCCCCGGCGTTCCGCCGTTCCTCGCGAGACAAGAAAGCCCGGCCACACCGTCCTTCGCTAACGCTGCGGGCTGACGCTGCGGCGCCTGCCACCGGCTGACCCTTATCCGCGCATCGAGGCCGCACTGGCGCGGTCCCGTCCAACGGAAAGGAATACCCATGGCAAAGATCGGCAACTTCAAGATGGTTTCGGGCGAACTCCGGGGCCAGATCGTCACTCTCGCCCTTCAGGCCAAATCAGTCAGGATCGTCGCGGAAGAAAACACCAGCGGCAATGCCCCCACTCACCGGGTCCTCATCGGCGAAGTCGAAATCGGCGCAGCCTGGAAAAAGCACACCCAGGACGACCGTCCGTACCTTTCGGTGAAGCTCGACGACCCCAGCTTCATGGCACCCATTTTCGCCCAGCTGTTCGAAGCCGAGGACGGCAGTCACGATCTGGTCTGGAACCGCCCGAGCCGCCGCAACGACCATTGAATCGGCCAAGTCATCGCCCGGGTCACACCGGGCGATGACGAATCCCTAGTATATTGGGTGGCAGTATACTAGGGTTACGCCGACCCACGAAGCATGAGGCTTCGGGAGATTTTTGGGACGAATTTAAGGCGATTGCGACACGCCAGTGGGCTTTCGCAGGAGGAATTGGCGCATCGTGCCGGAATCAACCGAAACTATGTCGGCCTTCTCGAACGCGCAGCCAATTCGCCGACGCTCGACACGATTGAGCGACTCGCAGAAGAACTTGCCGTCGATCCCGTGCGATTTTTCGAAAAACCTGGCGGTCGTTGAACGCAAACCCACCGCCATTCACCGAATCTCAGCAGCAATTTTACAATTTCTGAACTACAACAGGCAGATCATTGCCTCTGGGAATGTTTTGTCCCGGCAATCTGGGCTCGGCATTATCCCGTGCTGGGGATAGCGCACTGCCCGATTGAGGATAAGTTCACCCTGCTTCTCTGCGCGCGTTGCAGGGGCGCAGTCGCTAAACAGGTTTTGCTACAAGGAGAGACCCATGTCGGCTCCTGAGTTTGCCGATGAACCACCGCAGTCAGACCGATTGAGCGCTTATGATGAGCGCCACCTTGTCACGTATCTTCGCCTGCTGGATGCCGAAAAGGACGAGGCATCATGGGAAGAGGTGGTTTCGATCATCTTCGCCATCGATCCTGCCAGTGAGCCGGATCGCGCGCGAAGGGTCTATGATACTCATCTCGCCCGCGCCAGGTGGATGACGCAACACGGCTACAAGCACCTGATGGTCCCGCGAACCCAATGAAACTGGGCATTTAGCACCAATCTGGCGCAATCGATTGTGCCTTGCCGCGGGGGAGCCCGGAACTGACTCGAGCACTTCTCTCGTCACGGCTCCGACGTGATCGTTCGACTCCAAAAAAACCTCATAGGAGAGGTGCGATGGAGAAGCCGCCCGACTGGCGTTCGGAGAATTACGCCAAAGCGTATGAAAACTATGACCGCACGGATTTCGCGCAGGAATTCCTGCGTCGCAATCCTGAATACCGCGACCAATATGCTGAAGCCGTTGACGATGCGCCACTCGCGCTGAGTCGTCTGGCTCGGCACTGGGGGTTGGTCTTTCGCTGCGGACCCTGATCTTCCAGCCCACCATCTCCCGATTGTCTGGCACCCATCTACAGCGGCCAGCGTCATCCTTCTGCGCCCGGCACCATTCCCTTGTGACGGCTGCAGCCAAGCCGAAATTGTCGACGGCATGGATATCGCGGCCGAGCACCGCGATGAGGAAGGGCGGCATCTCGTCCTCTCGACGGCGAAGCGCCACTACCGCCTGAATATTCGCGGCGAGACAACAGAGACCGAACCGCTCGCCTATGTTCTTCCGGGCGACGCATTTTGGGAAACACGGAAGGCCGCCGTTTCCGATTTTCATGATCATTGCCGTCTCGGGCATGTGAAGAAGCTCCCGTTCTGCCTTGCGCCCGGTCCGTCAGAGCACTGGCGTCTGGTCCAATGGCTTCGGTTGCTTGATGCGCTGTCTGGCGGCGCAACCACACGCGAATTGGCCATCGAACTTATCGCCCGCGATACCGGGCAATATTCGGCCGCCGAATGGGATACGTCGAGCGAGCGCAAACGGATTGCTCGCTGGCAGCGACAGGCGCTCGCTATGCGCGACGGCGGCTATATCGCCCTGTTGAGCGGCCACTGATCGGGACATTCGGCAGCAACGCCTTATGTCCGTTCACCCAAGTCCCTGAAAATCTCAAATCTCGCCTCCTGCTCGCCGGGCCAACCCCTTGTGTCCGGCACTTCACAGGAGACGTTTCATGGATGGAGATTTCGTCCCGGTATTTCCGCGCTATGTCAGGACGCCCGATGCTGCCGTGCATTTGGGTCTCTCAGCCCGCACACTTGAAAAGCATCGTTGCTATGGGACGGGGCCAGCCTTTCACAAGCTCGGTCGGCGGATTGTCTATGCCATAGTCGATCTCGATGCCTGGGCGCAAAATGGTCGCCGCAATTCAACATCCGATCCCGGACAAGGCATTTGCCTGTCAGCACGTCCGGTGCGCCGTTGATGCGTTTAGTGAGCCCCCAGCAACAGCTTGACCTGTTCCACACGATGCCCGGTGACATTGCCGCGCGCGATGCTCAGGATCTGATGTCCTGGCCCTTCTTCAGCCTTGCCAAGTCGCGGCGCTCCGCACCGATCGACTTTGCGATGGGGGCCACATGGATCTCGGTCGAAGCCGTGGCCGAACATGGCATGGCGACCATCTGGGATGCCGACATTCTGATTTGGGCGGCGAGTCAGCTCGTCGAAGCGCGCGACGCAGGCCGCCCGACATCTCGGCACATCGCCGCCCGTCCGCACGAGATTCTGACCTTCATCGGGCGTGGGACTGGCAAGGACCATTATGAGCGGCTGCGCGCAGCGCTCGAACGCTTGCAATCGACGACCGTTGCCACGTCGATCCGCCAGCAACACCAGCGCCG
>JAIXYF010000396.1 GCA_027490345.1 Novosphingobium sp. | reverse complement strand
TGTCGAAGGTGCCGCCGCCAAGGTCATAGACCGCGATGGTCTTGTTGTTGTCCTTGTCGAGGCCATAGGCGAGCGCCGCCGCGGTCGGCTCGTTGATGATGCGCAGCACTTCGAGGCCCGCGATCTTGCCGGCATCCTTGGTCGCCTGGCGCTGCGCGTCGTTGAAGTACGCCGGCACGGTGATGACGGCCTGCGTCACGGTTTCGCCGAGATAGCTCTCTGCGGTTTCCTTCATCTTCTGCAGGATGAAGGCGGAGATCTGCGAAGGGCTGTATTCCTCGCCGCCTGCCTTGACCCACGCGTCGCCGTTCTTGCCCCGGGCGATACCATAGGGGACCAGCGCCATGTCCTTCTGGGTCATGGGATCTTCGAAGCGGCGGCCGATCAGGCGCTTCACCGCGAAGATGGTGTTATCCGGATTGGTCACGGCCTGACGCTTGGCGGGCTGGCCGATCAGGCGCTCCCCGTCCTTGGTGAACGCGACGATCGAGGGCGTGGTGCGCGCGCCTTCGGAATTCTCGATGACCTTCGAAGTGCCGCCGTCCATCACCGCCACGCAGCTGTTGGTCGTGCCAAGGTCGATACCGATAACTTTAGCCATGGTGTTCCTGTTTCCTTGCCATTTGGACGCTGCGGGTGCGGCACCCCGAACCGGGCGAGCCTTCGACTATGCAGCTCCGTTACGGGGCGATATAGGTGCCCTTGCGCGCGGGACAAGGGCCGTGCCCGCACCTGTGTTTCGTTTCGTTTCAAGACTGGAGAGAGCCTCGATGCCCCCCATGCGTTCTATCGCCCTTGCGGCCCTCGCCGCTACAAGCCTGCTAGCGCTCGCCGCATGCGGCGGGAATACGCCCACTCCTGATGCCAGCGGCTCTGCTGCCGCCGCAGATGGCGCGGCGGCAGAAGCCAACGCGCCCGACAATGCGCCGCATGTCAGCGTCCTCGAACCTGTGATCAAGCTCCCTGCCGTTGCTGGCAATCCGGGCGTGCTTTATTTCACGATCCAGCAAGATGCGGGCAAGCCCAACACGCTGGCCGCCGTTCATGTGGACGGCGCCGAGCGCGCCGAAATGCATGAGACCAAAACCGAAAACGGCGTCTCGTCGATGGCACCGGTCAAGGCGGTGGAATTCAGCGAAGGCAAGCCCGCCGAATTCAAGGCCGGCGGCTATCACGTCATGCTGTTCAATCTTGCCAGCACGGTGAAGGCGGGCAAGGACGTGGAGGTTACCTTCACGCTCGCCAATGGTGACAAGGTGAGCACGTTCGCCAAGGTCGAAGAGACCGGCGCAATGGAAGGCATGATGGATCACATGTGAGCGGCGCGACCAGTCTTCTGCCGCCCGGGGGCGAGCGGCCCCTCACCCCCGGCGAATGCAAGATGGCGCGCAGCGTGTTCGGCGCCGCACTAAACCTTGCGCCGGTGCGCGTGCGCCGCTGGCGGTTCTTTCCGTTCCAGCCGCGCGGCACGGTGATGGCGCCGATGGGGCATATCCATTTCCACCCGGCCAGCACCGATTACCACGATGATTTCAGCACCGCGCCGCTGGCCTTGCAGGGCCTGTTCATTCATGAACTGGTGCACGTCTGGCAGACCCAGCAAAACGGCCGGTTCTATCTTCTGCTGATGCGCCACCCGTTCTGCCGCTATGCCTACCGCTTCGATCCGGCGCGGGCCTTTGCCGCTTATGGCATCGAACAGCAGGCCGAACTCGTGGCCCATGCCTTTCTGGCGGCACGCGGCGCGCCGCATTCGGCAGCGCCGCCGCTGGCACAGCTCAGCGCGGCGCTGCCATTTCCGGTCGGTCTGGCCTAGCAGCGCACCTCGTATTCATAGCCATACCGGTCGCGGCCATAGCAGTGTCCACGCTTCTTGATCAGCGTGCCGCCCACCGCGCCCGCCGCAGCTCCGACCGCGGCGCCGGTGCCGACGTCGCCGCCCGTCACCCCGCCGATCAGCGCGCCGCCAGCGGCCCCCGCGAGGGCCCCTTCAGCAGCATAGTTGCTGGCACAGCCAACCAGCGAAAGCGCCGCGATCACGGCCACCGGGGTGGACACGAAAAGAAAATGTGTACGCATCATGGTTCCAGTCTCCTCATAGCCCTCGGGCTTGCTTGTCCCCCGCTGAGACAACGCTGCACCGCGCGGTCTATTCCGCCACGCGAAAGCCGGTTGAAGAAAGACTGGCAAAGGCCGGCCGGTGCGCGGTATTTTCATCACACACGAGAGGACTCATGCCATGCCGCACGCCGTCGATACCCATACCATTCTCGGGGCCGTCGCGGCTGCTCGCGGGGGCGTGCGCAATGTATTCGACGATATAAACCCCAGCCGCCTCGCCCACATCTGCGTCGATATGCAGAACGGCTTCATGGCGGAAGGCTCACCGGTCGAAGTGCCGATGGCGCGCGAAATCGTGGGCAATATCAACCGCATCAGCGCGGCGGTGCGCGCCAGCGGCGGGCTGAACGTGTTTTTGCGCTTCACCACGCCCGATGCGGCCAGCTGGTCGGTGTTCGTGCGCCGCCTTGGCGCAGGCGCCGCCGCCCACCGCTCTGCCTTCACGCCCGGCGCGCATTACCACGATTTCGGGCCCACGCTCGATGTGCAGGGCGGCGATGCGGTGGTCGACAAGCACCGCTTCAGCGGCTTCACCCCCGGCACCAGCGATCTGGACGCGGTGCTCAAGGCACGCGGCATCGATACCGTACTGATCACCGGCACGCTCACCAATTGCTGCTGCGAAAGCACTGCGCGCGATGCGATGCAGTTCAACTACCGCGTGCTGTTCGCGGGCGACGCCAATGCCGCGCTGACCGACGCCGAACACGTCGCCACGCTGCACAGCATGGC
>JAIXYF010000339.1 GCA_027490345.1 Novosphingobium sp. | reverse complement strand
TCAAACTGTGGCAGTGGAAGCCCCTGTTCGCAGTGCCGCTGCTGGGGCTGTTCTTCGCGATCGATGCGATCTACCTTGGCGCAAACCTTGCCAAGATCCCCGATGGCGGCTGGCTGCCGCTGCTGATGGGACTGGCGATCTTCACGCTGCTCACCACCTGGTCACGCGGGCGCACGCTGATGCGCCAGCATATGGCCGAAGGCGCGCTGCCGCTGGAAGTGTTCACGCGCTCTGCCCATACCAGCGCCGCGCGCGTGCCCGGCACAGCCGTGTTCATGGCCTCGGCAGCGGCGGGCGTGCCTTCGGCGCTGCTGCACAATATCAAGCACAACAAGGTGCTGCACGAACGCGTGGTCGTACTCACCGTGCAGATCGCGGACGAACCGATGGTCGATCCAGAAAGCCGCGCGGCGGTGAAGGATATGGGGCAGGGGTTCTATCGGCTGGTCCTGCGCTTCGGCTTCATGGAGGAAACCGATGTTCCCGCCGCACTGTCCAGCGTTTCGGTCTGCGGCGAACCGTTTGACATGATGCGCACCAGCTTCTTCCTCTCGCGCCAGACGCTGATCCCGGCGGATGTGCCCGGCATGGCCCTATGGCGCGAAATGCTGTTTGCGTGGATGCTGCGCAATGCAGCGGATGCGATGGGCTTCTTCCGCCTGCCGACGAACCGCGTGGTCGAACTGGGCAGCCAGCTGCGTATCTGATCGGTCCGCAAAGCGACCGGGCCAGTCTGCGCACAGGCTGGCCCGATACGCGATCGGCTGGGTCAGTGCTTGGGCTTGGTCTCGGTCGCCGCGTTCACAGCGCCGTGAGCGTCTGCTGCGGCTTTCTTAAGCTTGTCGCCCAGCTTGTCGGCAGCGCTAGCGGCCTTTTCGACGACCGCGTGGCCAGCGGCCGTTGCCGTGTCGGCTGCTTTGCCGGCAGCAGCGTCCACAGCTGCCCCAGCCGCAGCGCCTGCGCCAGCAGCTTTGTCGGCCGCATCGCCCACTGCGCCGCCTGCAGCAGCGCCCATGGTTTCAGCGCCGCTGCTGGCGTCGGCGGCGATGTCGCTGGCAGCGCCTGCTGCGTCTTCCATGGCCGATTTGGCTGCATCAGCAGCGCTATCCTTGGTGTTCTGCGAGCAGCCTGCCAGCGCGAGCAAGGCCAGACCGGCGGCAAATGTCGTTGAAGTGCGCATCGTCATTTCTCCTGTCCGGCCCCGTTCGTTGGTCCCGCTTTCCAGGATCAGGCCGTGCGCGCGCTCTGCCGGATTTGCCGGGCCGTTAAAAGCAAAACCGGTTCACAACAAAACAGCGCGGTATCGCCCATTGGCAATACCGCGCTGCATTGTGGATCAGGCGGCCCCGCAAAACGGGCCCGCGCCGGGTTTGATCAGCCGAGGTTGGCGCTGACCATGCAATAGAGCATCGGCAGCGAGAGCAACAGGTTGGTGCGGCTGGCGTACAGCGCGCGGGGCGCAGCAGCGGCTTTTTCTTCTGCCGTCGCTTCGACGATGCCGAGGATCTTCTTCTGCGCCGGCCAGATGATGAACCACACGTTGAACGCCATGATGATGGCCATCCACATGCCAACGCCGATCAGCTTCACGTTGCCTTCGCCGCTGAAGGTCAGTGCTTCATGGCCGTAGCCATCGACGATCGAGATCGCGAGGCCGGTGATCAGCGTGAGCAGCGCGCCGTAGCGGAAGAAGAAGAACACCTTGGGTGCGATATGCCCGGTGATCGCGCCCTTCTGTTCGGCGGGGATCTTGGGCATGGTCGGCACCTGCACGAAGTTCAGGTAATAGAGCAGGCCGATCCACAGGATGCCGAAGAAAGCGTGGCTCCAGCGGAAGAGGGAGTTGCTGTCAACCGGCGCGCTGGCGTGGAAAGCGATCATTACGCCGATCGCGAGGGCGAGCCCGACCATGAGCACGAGATGCAGATTTCCAAAGAATTTTGCCATTTATGTTTCCCCCGAAGAGATGGTTTTCTGATGGCTGTCCGGCCACCCAGCCGGTCCGCTGCGGTTCATATGCGGGAAAAGGCCCGCTTGTCATTGTATTTTGGTGCCAAGCGTTACCCAGATGGCGGGTTCTGCTCCACCTCGTCCTGCGCTTCCTCGCCAAGGCCATGGCGCATCAGCATGGGGATCTGCGCGAAGGTGAACAGGAACGAGAGCGCGGTCACGCCCCACAGCTTGGCCTGCAGCCATGCCTCGAACGAAAGCACCTGACGCAGCCCTTCGTTGAGCCCTGCCAGAACCAGAAAGAACCACGCCCAGTTGCGCGAAAGCTTAAGCCAGCCTTCATCCGAAAGCCCGTCGAATGCGCTTTGCAGCAGCGTGCGCAGCATGGCCTTGCCGCGCAAGAGGCCGCCAAACAGCACAGCGGCAAATAGCAGGTAGATCGCGGTCGGCTTGATCTGGATCCATACCGGATCACCCAGAAACACCGTGAGCGAACCAAAGCCGACGATCAGGATGGTGGACAGCCACAGCATCGGCGAGACATGGCCCAGCCGCCACTTTGAAACGAGCAGCGCCGCCACGGTCGCCGCCATGAACACCATGGTCGATTTGGTGACAGCCACCACTGCGCCCAGGCTCTGGTCGCTGCCTTGTGCGGGGCTGAACCAGCGATAGGCAAGGAAGAACACCAGCAGCGGCCCGTAATCGACCGCAAGGTTGATCCACGACGATTTCGGTTTCGCGCCGGTTCCGGTCTCGCTCACCGCACCACTCCTGCAATCACCCGCGCCACCAGATCGGGATCGAAGGGCCTGAGATCATCGATCTTTTCGCCTACCCCGATGGCGTGGATGGGCAGGCCATACTGCTCTGCCGCCGCCACCAGCACGCCGCCGCGCGCGGTGCCATCCAGCTTGGTCATGATCAGGCCGGAAACGCCTGCCACTTCCTTGAAGATCTCGATCTGCTGCAGCGCGTTCTGCCCGTTGGTCGCATCGAGCACGAGCACCACATCATGCGGCGCTTCGGGATTGAGGCGGCCCAGCACGCGGCGCACTTTGGCCAGCTCGTCCATCAGTTCGCGCTTGTTGTGCAGGCGGCCTGCGGTATCGACGATCAGCGCGTCGATGCCTTTGTCGGTGGCCGCTTTCACCGCATCAAACACGATGGACGCCGGATCGCCGCCCTCCGCGCCCGAGACGATCTCGATCCCCAGCCGGTCCGCCCAGACGCGCAGTTGGCCGATGGCGGCGGCGCGGAACGTGTCGCCCGCTGCCAGCATCACCGAATAGTCCTGCTCCTGAAACAAGTGCGCCAGCTTGGCGATGGTGGTGGTCTTGCCCGAACCGTTCACGCCGATCACCAGAATCACTTGCGGGCGCGGGAACGCCACGATCTCCAGCGGTTTGGCGACAGTCCGCAGGATTGCAGCGATTTCCTCGGCCACGGCTTCGGCAAGCCCGGCCGCGTCCACGCCCTTTTCGAAGCGCGCACCGGCCAGCTTGCCGCGAATGCGCGCGGCGGCGCGCGGGCCGAGGTCCGAAAGGATCAGCGCGTCTTCCAGATCGTCGAGCTGCGCATCGGTCAGCCGGGTGCCGCCTGCCAGCCCGGCAAGGTTCTCGGTCAGGCGATCGGAGGTCTTGCGCAGACCGCCGAGCAGGCGCCCAGTCCAGCTTTCGTCGGCGCTCCAGCCGCTCGCTGCGTCGTTGGTTGCGCTGTCGTCGGGGGTCATTCCAGCAGGCCTTCGCGGATACGGTTCGGGGTCAGCGTGACGATGGTGCCCGGTGCGGTGCCTTCGGGCAGCCGATAGGGAGCGAATTCGGGGGAATGGCCGGTTCCGTCCCGCTCGGCAAGCACTTCGCGCGGGCGGCCGGTCAGTCTGTCCAGCCAGCGCGCCCGCGTCGCGGCAACAGCTGCGCGGACTTCGGCGGCGCGCTCCCGCACCACGGGCGGCGGCACCTGCGGCATGCGCGCGGCCGGGGTGCCGGGGCGCGGGGAATAGGGAAACACGTGGCCGTGGACGATCCCGCAGTCCTCCACGATGGCGACATTGGCGGCGTGCATGGCCGCGTCCTCGGTCGGGAAGCCCGCAATCAGGTCTGCGCCGATGGCGATATCCGCCCGCGCGTCGCGCAGCCGCTCGCTCAGTGCTACGGCCTCGGCGCGGGTGTGGCGGCGCTTCATGCGCTTCAGGGTCAGGTCGTGCCCCGCCTGCAGCGAAAGGTGCACATGCGGCATGACCCGCGCTTCGCCAGTGATCAGCTCGAACAGCAGATTGTCGATCTCCACCCCGTCGAGCGAGGAGAGTCTGAGGCGGGCAAGGGCCGGGAAAGCGCGCAGGATCGCTGCGACCAGATCGCCAAGGCGCGGGCCTTGCGGCAAGTCTGCGCCCCAGCCGGTCACGTCCACGCCGGTCAGCACCACTTCGCGCGCGCCTGCTTCCAGATGGCCCTCGATTACGCGCAGCACATTGGCAATCGGCTGTGAAACGCTGGCGCCGCGTCCTTGCGGGATGATGCAGAACGTGCAGGCATGATCGCACCCGGTCTGCACCGGCACGAACGCGCGGGTGTGGCGGGGTGTGGCGGCAGGCGCCGGGGAGGGGCGGGTCTGCCATGCCGCCGCATCCAGCTTTGCCGGATTGGCCACCACGCCGTCCACTTCGGGCATGGCGGCAAAAGCATCCGGATCAATGGTGGCCGCGCAGCCTGTCACGAGCAGCCGCGCATCGGGGTTTGCCGTGCGCAGCCGCCGCACGGCCCGGCGCGATTGCCGCACGGCCTCTGCCGTTACCGCGCAGGAATTGACCACGACAGTGCGCTGCTCAGCGCCTGCGATCAGGCCGCGGATCGTCTCGCTTTCGGCAAGATTGAGCCGGCAGCCCAGCGTCACCACGCTATCGTTCACAGGGGATAATCATCTGTATCAAACGTGCCGGAAAAGCTCAGCGCCGCTGGCCCCGTCATCAGGATCGTGCCGCCCGGTTCCCACGCGATTTCCAGCGGCCCGCCGGGCAGATCGACCCGTACCGGCGCAGTCACCAGCCGCCGCCGGATCGCCAGCACCGCCGCCGCGCAGGCGCCGGTGCCGCAGGCGCGCGTAAGGCCCGCGCCGCGCTCCCACACGCGCAGTTTGATGTGGCTGGCGCCCACCACCGAGGCGACGCCGACATTGACCTTTTCCGGAAACAGCGGATCGGTTTCGATCAGCGGTCCCAGCCGCGCCAGATCGATGGCATCGGCATCGGGCACGAAAAACACCACATGCGGATTGCCGACATTGACTGCCGAGGGGCTTTCCAGTGCTTCCCAGCCCACCGGCATGGCCAGCGTGTCCATCGCAAAGCTGAGCGGAATGGCGTCCCAATCGAACCGCGCTGGCCCCATGTCGACGCTGGCGCCGCCCGGCGCTGCGGTCGATGCGATCACGCCGCCCAGCGTCTCGATCCGCTGCGAGCCGCCCAGCAGCATGCCCACGGCGCGAGAGGCATTGCCGCAGGCTTCCACCTCGCTGCCATCGGCGTTGAAAATGCGCATGCGCACATCGGCATGGGCGGAAGGTTCAAGCACGATCAGCTGATCGCAGCCGATGCCCGTGCGCCGATCGGCCAGCGCAGCAGCGCGCGCGGCCGACATTCCCGCAGCGCCCGCGCGCGCGTCGATCACGATGAAATCGTTGCCCAGACCATGCATCTTGCGGAACGCGACCAGCATTGCGCCCGTCTATAAGCCTGTGCCGCGCTTCGCAATGTTTTCAGGGGGAGGGGGGTTTTCAGGGGGAGGGGGGTTTTCAGGGGGAGGGGG
>JAIXYF010000378.1 GCA_027490345.1 Novosphingobium sp. | reverse complement strand
GCCCAAGCTTCTCGCACATCATCACATAGATGCGCGGATCGGGCTTGCGCACCCCGGCCTTGCTGCTTTCGATTACATGCTCGAACCGCGCGAAAATCTGCTCCAGCGCGTCGCTGCGGTCTTCGCTACGGGCCAATCCCGCACCGTGACCGGTTGGCACGTTGTTGGTGATGCAGGCGATGCGGTATCCGGCGTCCTTCAGCTGATCCAGCGCGCGCACCATCGCCGGGCGCACTGTGCCTGCCAGCACTGCCAGCACGTCCGCGCCCGGCAACTCGTGCCCTTGCGCGCGCGCTTCGGCGGCGAACTGGGCATCGAACTCTGCCGCGCTAATTTCCGCTCGCTCGAACTTTGCCCAGGCGTTTTCATCAGGATTTGTCGCGTTGATTCGGCGGACGAAATCCTGCGGCAAGCCGCGCGCCGCTTCCAGCCGGTTGAACGATTCGAACGGCGAGGAGGTGATCACTCCGCCAAAATCAAAGATCACCGCCGCAATGGTACGCTCTGTCACTCTATCCGCTCCCTGATCTGCGCCTCAGCGGCATAGCGGGCGACGCGCCGGGTGCAAGGGTAGGAGACGCGAGCAGCCGACTAGCCAGTAGGCGGCACCTGCGATTTGATATGGATCATTGGGGTTCAGTCCGGATCGGGTGTAGTGGGGAAAGTCAGACCAGCCCAAGGAGAATACTCATGCGCTCGATCCTCTGTCCCGCCGACACTGCCGATACGCTCGATGACCGGGTCGAAACCGCGCTCGCGCTGGCGCGGGTGATGCGCGGCCATGTTTCGTTTCAGATTGCCACCCCGTTTGCGCAGATGGCGATGTGGGAGCCATTTGGCGGCGCCGCGTTTTCTGCGCAAGTGATCAACGATGTGCGTGCGGCAGACGAGAAACTGGGGCAGGATCTCGATGCACGGCTTGCCCGCGAAGATGTGCCCTTTGATGTGGTGCTGACCGATCAGGGCCGGGTGGAGAGCATGGCGGCCGCCGCTCGCTTCACCGATTGCATCGTTGCCAGCCTCGATGATCCCGCGCTGGAGGAAGTCGCGCTGGGTTTGCGCTGCCCGGTGCTCGCCCTGCCGCGCGGTGTGTCGCTGCTGGCGTTCGACAAGCCCGTGCTGCTGGCGTGGGATGGCGGCCATGAAGCGGCCGCCGCGATGCGGGCTGCGCTGCCGCTGCTGCGCCTGGCCAGCGCCGTGCATATCCTGATGGTGCGCGAACACGAAGACAGCTTTCCGGCGAGCGATGCGGCCAGCTATCTTTCGCGCCACGATATCCATGCGCATGTCCACGAAGTGCCCAAATCCGGCGCGATCGGGCTGACGATCACCAGCAAGGCGCACGAGATCGGCGCCGGGCTGATCGTGATGGGCCTGTTTGGCAAGAGCCGCCTGCGCGAATTGCTGCTCGGCGGGGTTTCGCGTGCGCTGCTCGATGGCTCGATGGTGCCGTTGTTGCTGGCGCATTGAGGGCAGGACCTACCCCTTGGGGAATGTTGCGGCGCAGCGCCAAGCCTCATCTGCTTTTGGCATGGGGTGTATAGCTTGATGTCATGGCGCTGTTAAGAACGGCAAATTTTAAGCGTTCAGGGCGATCGGGTCGCCAAAGTTGCAAAAATTGCAACCACTCCGGCCCATTTCGCACTTGCGAAGAAAGGGAGATAGTTGCATATGAAAATTGCCTTTCAGGCATCCTCTCCCAAACTTTTCAGGCCCGGTTGGTAACAGCCGGGCCTTTTTTCTCGCCCGCGCTCTGCCGGATCAAGCCCGGCGCCGTGCCGCAACGCTTGACTGAAACGGCATCCCGGCGTAACCGCGCGCTTCTGATTCCGGGCCATGCCTTGTGTGGCCCTGCCAAACCGATTCGAACGAAAAGAGCTCACCAATGAAGCGCACTTTCCAGCCCAGCAATCTCGTGCGTGCCCGCCGCCATGGCTTCCGCACCCGCATGGCAACGCCCGGTGGCCGCAAGGTGATCCGCGCTCGCCGCGCCCGCGGCCGCAAGAAGCTCTCGGCCTGATCACCGAAGCTGCCGCCGCACCTGCTGTGACAGCAGCGGGGCAGCGGCTCGGCATCATTGCGAAGCGCGCCGATTTCCTCGCCGCGAACAACGGGATCCGGGTCGCTAGGCCCGGTTTCGTTCTTCTGGTGAACCCGCTTGCGCGCGCCGATGGCTCGCAGCGCTTCGGGATCACGGTAACCAAACGCATCGGCAACGCGGTGGCCCGCAACCGCATGAAGCGCCGCCTTCGCGCGCTGGCGCGAGAAATGCTGCCGCAGCAGGGTGTTGCCGGGGCAGACCATGTGCTGATCGGCCGGGAAAACGGGATCGAGCGCGATTTTGGCCTCTTGCGTGCCGAGCTGGCAGCCGCGCTTGCCCGCGCAGCAGCCGGAAAGGGCGATCCGCCCCGCCGGTCCGGACACAGGGGCAAGGAAAAGGGCAAAAACCGGTGATGCGCCGCCTGCTGATCGTACTGGTGCGGCTCTGGCAGCTTGGCCCGTCGGTGATCCTCCCGCCCTCGTGCCGCTTCAGCCCATCCTGCTCGCACTATGCGATCGAGGCGCTGGGCAAGCACGGTGCGATTAAGGGTGGTTGGCTGACGGTGAAGCGGCTATTGCGCTGCCATCCTTGGGGCGGCCACGGCCATGATCCTGTTCCTTAGGCCTGTTCCTTTGGGCCGATGCCGCACCGCGGCTTCCGGCACCCAGTTTTGACGACGCGAGGCAGAGTGGAAAATCAGCGCAATGTGATCCTGGCGATGGTGCTCATGGCCCTGATGCTGATCGGCTGGGACGCCGGCATTCGGTACTATTACCCGGCGCCTGCCAAGCCCGCAGCGGGTGCTGCGCCTGCGTCTGGTGCGCCTGTCTCTGGCCAGCCTGCCCCTGGACCGGCTGCCGCAACGCGCGATGGCGGCCTGAAGGCCCCGGCTGACGTGGCGCTTGAGAAGAAGGATCTCGCGCAAGTTCTGGCCGCAGGCCACCGCATCGTCATCGATGCGCCGGGCCTCAAGGGCTCGATCAACCTCATGGGCGGGCTGGTCGATGATCTCACCCTCACCCGCCACCGCGAAGCGCTGAGCAAGTCCAGCCCGCCTGTGCGCCTGTTTTCGCCTGCAGGCACCCCGGCGCAGCACTATGCGCAGATCGGCTGGATCGGCCAGAACGGCGCTGCCGCGCCCGGGCCTGACACGCTGTGGCAAGCCGATGGCGCCAAGCTCACGCCCGCCACGCCCATCACGCTCACGTGGATGAGCCCCACCGGGCAGACTTTCGCAATCCGCTATGCGATCGATGCGGACTACATGATCACGCTGACCCAGTCGGTCAGCAATGCGGGCGCAGCGCCGATTGCCGTCAAGCCCTTCGCGCTGGTAAACCGCACCGACCGCACCGCCAGCATCGATACGTGGAACGTCCATGCAGGTCCGATTGCCGCGTTCGATGGCGCCGTCACGTTCGACAACAATTATCCTGACGTGAAGGCAGCGGGTACTGTCAGCCCGGGCGGCGCAGCCAACTGGATCGGGTTTACCGACATTTACTGGCTCTCCGCCCTCATTCCCGATCCGGCGGCCGGCGCGGTGAAGCCCAAGGGCGACTTCCGCAGCGTGGGCGGTGACATCTTCCGCGCCGACCTGATCTATCCTGCCGCTACCGTGGCGCCGGGGCAGACTGCGAAGCAGACCGTTCGTCTTTTTGCCGGGGCCAAGGAAAACAACGTCCTCGAAGCCTATGAGAAGCAAGGGGTGCCCAACCTCTCGCTCTCGATCGACTGGGGCTGGTTCCGCTGGTTCGAAAAGCCGATCTTCTGGCTGCTCGATTCGTTGTTCCGCGCGGTGCACAATTTCGGCCTCGCGATCATCCTGCTCACACTGATCGTGCGCGGCATCATGTTCCCGGTGGCGCAGCGCCAGTTCTCCTCGATGGCGGCGATGCGCGCGATCCAGCCCAAGCTGAAGGTCATCCAGGAGCGCTTCAAGGACGACAAGCAGAAGCAGCAGCAGGAAATCATGGCCCTTTACAAGGCCGAAGGGGTCAACCCGCTGGCTGGCTGCCTGCCGATCTTCCTGCAGATCCCGGTGTTTTTCGCGCTCTACAAGGTGCTGGTGCTGACCATTGAAATGCGCCACCAGCCCTTCTACCTGTGGATCAAGGATCTTTCCGCGCCGGATCCGCTGCATGTGCTCAATCTGTTCGGCCTGCTGCCGTTCACCCCGCCCGAATTCCTCGGCATCGGCATTCTGGCGATCCTGCTCGGCGTGACGATGTGGGCGCAGTTCAAGCTGCAGCCTGCCGCGATGGACCCGGCGCAGCAGCAGGTGATGAGCCTGATGCCGTGGATGATGATGTTCGTGATGGCCCCGTTTGCCGCGGGCCTGCTGATCTACTGGATTACCTCGAACCTGCTCACCATCGCCCAGCAGAAGTACCTCTATAGCAAGCACCCGCAGCTTTCGGCGCAGGCGAGCAAGGATCAGCTGGATATCGATCGCTCGGTGGCGCGCGAACAGAAGGCGCAGGAACCGAAGGGCGGGCCGCGCAAGCCCAGAGCCCGATGACCGAGGATAAAGCAGCGGAAGCCGCGGCCCACGCCGCACTGGAAGAGCGCGCGCGGCGGCTGTTTGCCGGCCCGGTCACGTTCCTCAAGTCCGCGCCCGCGCTCAAGTTCCTGCCTGATCCCGAAGTGCCGGAAATCGCGTTTTCGGGCCGCTCCAATGTCGGCAAGTCCTCGCTGCTCAATGCGCTGACGGGCCGCAATTCGATTGCGCGCACGTCGGTCACGCCGGGCCGGACGCAGGAGCTGAACTTCTTTGAAGTGGGCGAGCCGGTGCAGATCCGGCTGGTCGATATGCCGGGCTATGGCTTTGCCAAGGCGCCGCCCTCCGTCACTGAACAATGGCGGCGGCTGGTCCGCGATTTCCTGCGCGGGCGGGTCGTGCTCAAGCGCACGCTGCTGCTGATCGATGCGCGCCACGGGATCAAGCCGGTGGATCAGGACATGATGCAGATGCTTGACGAAGCCGCCGTGGGCTACCGCGTGGTGCTGACCAAGTCCGACAAGATCAAGGCGAGCGAGCTGGCAGCGACAGTGGCCGCAACCGAGGCGGCGGCCCGCAAGCGAACGGCAGCCTATCCGCAGGTTCACGTCACCTCGTCCGAGATGAAGCTGGGCATTGCCGAACTGCGCGCCGCCATTCTGGAAGACGCCGCGATCTGAGCGGCATCAGGCGGCGGTGCGCTTGGCCCGCCGTTCCAGCAGCGCATCCAGCGCCAGCGGCCGCTCGATATAATAGCCCTGCGCATAGTGGAAGCCGGCCAGCGTCGCTTCGGTCAGCTGCATCTCGGTCTCGATCCCCTCGAACACGCATTCGAGGTTGAGCGAGCGGGTGAGATTGAAAATCGCGCGGACTAGGCGCCGCCCTTCGGCATCATTGAGCCGGTCGGCAAAGCTGCGGTCGATCTTGATGATGTCGATGGGCAGCATGTGCAGCGTGCTGAGGCTGGAATAGCCCGTGCCGAAATCATCCAGCGCGATCATCGCGCCGCAGGCCCGCAGCCGCTTCAGCGCCGCGCGGGCACCATCGAAATCGCTGATCAGCGATGTCTCGGTGATTTCGAACACCAGATGCTGCGCGGCCATGCCGCTGCGGGTGATCCGCTCGATCAGCGCGGTCACCGTTCCGGGATCGGCGATATCGGTGGGGGCCAGATTGAACGAGAGGCGCTGCTGCGGCGGCAGGCGGGTGCAATCCGCCAGCACCCGGTCGAATGCGGCGAGTGTCACCGTACGGGCCATGCCCAGCCGCTCGGCCGTGGCGAACAGCTGTTCTGCCGGGACCGCGCCAATGGTGGGCGATTCCCAGCGCGCCAGCGCCTCGACCCCCACCATCGCCATCGTGCGCGTGCCGACAATCGGTTGATAGACCATGGCCAGCTCTCGCTTCAGATCGGCGCTTTGCAGCGCGGCTTCAAGCGCCTGTTCGGAACGGATGATGCGTTCGAGATCGGCCGAGAACCGCACGATCCCCCCGCGCCGGGCCTTCTTGGCGTGATAGAGAGCAAAGTCTGCCCGGTCGAACAGGTCATGCGCGCGTGTGCCAGCCTCGGGCCATGCAGCCAGTCCACCCGAACAGCCGACCGACACGACATGGTCTCCCAGCGGGACCGGCTGCTGCACGAGTTCGCATAGCCATGTCCCCATGGTTTCCGCCGCTTCCAGCGTCCCCTCGATGATCAGGCCGAACTCGTCTCCACCCAGCCGCGCGATGACAGCATCCGGCCCGCTGGCCTCGCGCAGCCTTTCGCCGATCACTTGCAGCAGGCGGTCGCCCTGCGCGTGGCCATGCACGTCGTTGATCGGCTTGAACCGGTCGAGATCCATGACTCCGATGCAGAAATGCGGCGCCGCATCCCCGCGCGCCAGCAGCGTATCGAGCCGCGCAAAGAAGTAGCGCCGGTTGGGCAGGCCGGTCAGCGGATCGGAATGGGCCAGCCGCGCGTTTTCCTCGGCTAGCCGCTGGGCGGCGGCGCGCTCCTGCTGCAGCGCGTCCTGCGAATCCTCCAGCGCGGTGAACGATCCGTAGGAATCGCGTAGCACCTTGAGCACCACCAGCCCGACGAGCAGGATATTGAGCGCCATGGCCGCCAGCGTGATGGTTCCGCGGGCGAGGCAATAAGTCAGGAACACGCCCAGCACGATGTAGCAGACCATATGCGCGGCACGCGGCAGGTAGGTGAGGCAGAATATGCAGCCCATCACCGTGATCGCCACGAACACGGTTACATGGCCATGCTCGGTCGCGCCGCCATACTGATCGAGCGCCAGCGCCCACGAAACGAACCCGACGGAAAGCACCGCCGCCATGGACTCGATCGTCCGCAGCATCTTGGTTGCGGATGGCTCGGTCACGCGGGTCTCGTCGATCGGGCGCAGCCACTGGATCAGCCGCAGCAAGCACATCGCGATCAATCCGGCTGGTAGCCAGAGCGAAAGCCAGCGGGGGGCAAGGCCTATGTGGGTATAGGCCAGCGTGGCCGCATTCATCGTCAGGATGAGGTACATCGGCGGCATTTGCCGGCGCAGGCGCAGAAACTGCTCGACAGGCAAGGGGCGGCGCACGGGCCCTTCGGATGGGAGCCCGGCCTGCATTCCGGTCAGGCTTTCAGCCTGCCGCTCAACCGCAAGGGGGTGCGCTGCCATGGCACCTGTTCGCACAGGCGGCGTTGTTTCCGGGTTGCGCGCTCCATCCGCGCGATTGCGCCCGGAAACCGAAGAAAAAACTAACCTTCCCGCCCAGCACCGCCGTGCCCTGCTCGACACGGCCCCTGCGAGGGATTAGGCCCGCCGCCATGAAGCTTGTGATCGGCAATCAATCTTATTCCAGCTGGTCGCTGCGCGGCTGGCTCGCAGACAAGCAATCGGGGCTGGCCTGCGAAACCGACGTTATCCCGCTTTATGGCGCGCAGTGGGAAGAAACGAAGCGCACTCTGCCCGAACTCGCGCCATCTGCCGGCAAAGTGCCCGTGCTGTGGGATGGGGCCAGCGTAGTGTGGGATAGCCTCGCGATCCTGGAATACCTTGCGGACAAAGTGGGGCGCGAGCGGTTCTGGCCCAAGGCGGACGATGCCCGGGGCACGGCGCGCGCGCTGGTGGCCGAAATGCACGCGGGCTTTGGTGCGCTGCGCAGCGAATTGCCGTTCAATTTGCGCATGGTGCCCGCGGCTAAGCTACTGAGCCCGGCGGTGCGCGCCGATGTGGAGCGCATCCTGACGCTGTGGGCGCAGGCGCGCGCACGCTTTGGCCAGGGCGGCCCTTTCCTGTTCGGCACCTTTGGCGCGGCAGATATCTTCTTTGCGCCCGTGGTGGTGCGGCTGCGCCAGTATGGCGTGGCGGTGCCGGGCTTTGCCGCCGCTTATATGGACGCGGTGTGGGATCACGAATGGCTGGAGGCATGGCGCGCCGCTGCGGCCATGGAGACTTGGGCCATCCCGCAGTTCGATGCCGCCGCGCCGGTTTGATCGCCGGTGTGATCGGGCCGGCAGGGTGCTTTCCTCGCTCTGCATGCTGGTCTAACGCGGCCGCATGACTGACGTTGTTTCCCGCACCGCCGCGCTGATCGAGGCGCCCAGCATCACCCCCGCAACCGGCGCAGTGTTTGATGTGCTGGAAGCCATGCTCGCGCCGCTGGGCTTTGCCGTACACCGCTTCCTGGCCGGAGAGCTGCCCGAAGGCCCGGTCGAAAACCTGTTTGCGATTCGCCAGGGCCCGGCGGGCAGCCGGCACTTTGCTTTTGCCGGGCATCTCGATGTCGTGCCGCCGGGCGAGGGCTGGTCTAGCGCGCCGTTCACCGCAGACGTGCGCGACGTGCCCGGCGGCCCGCTGCTCTATGGGCGCGGCGCGGTCGACATGAAGGGGGCCATCGCCGCCATGGTCTGCGCGGTGGAGCAGATCCCGGCGGAGGTTGGCACGCTCAGCTTCATCATCACCGGGGATGAGGAAGGCCCTGCCAAGTATGGCACCGTGCCGCTGATCGAACACATTCGCGCGATTGGCGCGATCCCCGATTTCTGCCTGGTGGGCGAGCCGACCTCGGTCCACCGGCTGGGCGATATGATCAAGATCGGGCGGCGCGGCTCGGTCAATATGTGGCTCACGGCCAAGGGCGCGCAGGGGCATGTGGCCTATCCGCATCTGGCGGACAACCCGATCCCCCGCCTTGTTGCGCTGCTGGCCGAGCTGGACGCGCTGGTGCTCGATGAGGGCAGCGAATGGTTCCAGCCCTCGAATCTGGAAGTGACCGATCTGGAGGTGGGCAACCGCGCCACCAACGTCATTCCGGCGGAAGCGCGCGCGCGGCTTTCGATCCGCTATAATGATCACCATACCGGGCAGGCGCTGGTGGACCGCGTGACCGAGATTGGCGCAAGGCACCGCACCGAAGTGCGCGCCACCCTGCATGGCGAGGCGTTCATCACGCTGCCCGGGGCACAATCCGCGCTGGTGGCGGCAGCGGTCGAGGCTGAAACCGGCCTCATGCCTGAACTTTCTACCACCGGCGGCACGTCCGACGCCCGCTTCCTGCGCGCGCTGTGCCCGGTGATCGAGTTCGGTCTCACCAACGCGACCATGCACAAGACCGACGAAGCCGTGGCGGTGGACGACCTCGTGGTGCTGACCCGGATCTATCGGCGCATCGCCATCAGCGCGCTTTCCTGAGGACGATATAGACCGCGCCGTCGCCGCCGTGGCGCGGCTGTGCGGGCCTGACAGACGCAATGCGGGCCGAATGGGGGCTGGCAGCCAGCCAGTCGAGCAGCTTGGCGCGGATCGCGCCGCGCTTTTCGCCGCGCAGGTCGTTTTCCGGCACGGGTCGGTGCTTGCCCGCGATCAGCAGGATCACCCGCGCGCCCATCGCCAAAGCCTGCGCGATGCCGCCGTTCAGCCGGTCGTGCGCCATGGCGAGGTTCAGCCCGTGCAAGTCGATGGTCACATCTGGCTGGAGCGGTCCGCGCCCCAGTTTGCGGTCCCAGCTCGAATCGAGCCCACCTGAGGTGAGCGGGCGCACCTGCGTGGTGATCGGCACAGCTTCGGGGCGGGGCGGGGGAATGCGGCCTTTGACGCGTTTGGGCGGCGGCGGTGGTGGCTCGCCGGGTGCGGCAACCAACGGCGCAGGCGCAGGCGCAGGCACAGGCCGTCTGGGATGCAGCGGCGTCACCGTTGCGGCGACTCGCCGCCATAGCGCGGATTCCTCGGGGCTCAGCCCGCGCGGGGGGGCTCTCATTGCCCTTCCGATCTGGAGCCATTCGATCTGGGGCCATTCAGGCGGGCCAGCGTGCCCTTGGGCAGGAGGATCAGCGCTTGCCCTTGCGCGCGCATCCCGCCTGCAATGGTCCGCGCCTGTTCGCCCGTGCCCCAGAAGCTGTCAAACCGGTTGGGGCCTTTGATCGCGCCACCGGTATCCTGCGCCACCCAAAGCCCGCTGATGGCCTCGCCGCCCGGCCCGTCATTGCCCTGCAGCCACACTGGTGCGCCCAGCGGCACGAAGGCAGGGTCTGCCGCCAGCGTGGTGCGCGGTGCAATCGGCACGCTCAGCGCGCCGACGGTGCCGGGCGAGGTGGCTTCGCGGAAGAACACATAGCTGCGGTTCTGCTGCATCAGCGCGCGGCCTTCTGCCGGATGCTCACGGATATAGCGCAGGATGCCCTGCATCGATCCGGGATACTGGCCCGGCCCGCTGCCGATCAGCCCTTGCGCGCGCATCACGCTGCCGATGCCGGTATAGGCAAAGCCGTTCTGCCCGGCATAGCCCAGCCGCACCACCGTCCCATCTGGTGCGCGCAGGCGGCCGGAGCCTTGCACTTGCAGGAAAAACAGCTCGGCCCGGTCGGCCACCCAGCCGATCTCCAGCCCTTTGCCCGCCAGCGCGCCGTTTTCGATGGCGGTGCGATCGAAATAGGGCACGAAGCGGCCAGTGTCGTCATAACGGCCCAGTGGCAGCTTGCCATCGTCCTGCGGCGCGGCCTCGCCGGGGCGTGCCCGCACAAGATCGGGGGGCAGGGCATAAACCGGCACATCATAGCCCGGCTGGCGCTGGCGCACGCCCGCGATTTCGGGTTCATAATACCCCGTCACCAGCGCTTCGCCGCGCGCGACCGTTGCGGTCTCGAAGTAGCGGGCGAAGAACCCGCTGGCGTCCTCGCTGGGCCAGCCGCTGGCCGCGGCGCAAGCCGGTGCCCAGTCTTCCGGCCGGGTGAGCCCGCTGGCGTCCTTGCGCCGGATCAGGCGTGGGCAGCTGGTGACAAAGGCAGCGAGTGCCGCGCGGGTATTGTCCTCACGAAAGCCCAGACCCGCGGCCTGCGGCCCGCGATGCGTGCCGATCACGGCGGCATTGGGAGCGCGGGGCGGCACGGGCGGCACCGGCGCGCCCTGGGGGATGAGGGGAATGCAGCCCGAGAGGAAGGCTGGCGCCAAAAAACCTAGCGAAGCGCGGGCAAGCCAGGCGCGCCTCCCGGCCCGCAGTGCCGCCAGCGCCGCCACCCGGTTCAGCCCTCGTCGGTCTCGTCGACCACCCAATCGGGATCGCGCGAGGTGAGATCGCGCGAGAAAGTCCAGACATCGCGGGTCTCGATCGCGTCATCCAGCGATCCGGCGATCACAGCCCCGCTGGCATCGCGGGTGACCGAGGCGACATCAGCCACGAAGCTGACCGCGATCCGCGCGCGCGGGGCGGCATAGCTTGCGCTCACGATGCGGGCTTCCTCGATGCGGATGAGGTGCGCGCTGACTGCTTCACCTGCAGCGGTGCGGGCATCGATAGCGGCGGTGAACCCTTCGGCCACGTCGGTATCGCAAAGCTGTGCCAGTTCGGCCTTGTCCCCGCGCCAGAACGCTTCAAGCACCATGCCATAGGCGCCGCGCGCGCCCGCCAGAAACTGGCCGACATCGAAGCGGCGGTCTGCGGCCACGATGGCGCGAATGCCCGCTTCAGCGCGCGAATCAAGCTGGTGATCCTGCGGCAGGGGCAAAGTGCGCGGCGCGCCGGTGGCCTTTTCCGGCAGGCGCGGGGCCATGCTGCGCGGCGCGCTTGACGGATCGGGCTGCTCGATGCGGCGCCGCATCGGCTCTTCGTTCTGTTCGGGACGGCGACCCAGAACGGCGTAGAGTCGCAGGCCGAGGAATGCGGCGATCATGGCGAGAATCACAATTTCAACAATCACAAGGCCATATCCTGCTCAATCAGGGCGCAAGCCTCCGCCCGGGGACTGGGGGCAACGCCAACACTGCATCGTGCCTTATGTGGGTACGAAATACAAATGAACAACGCGTGGATGGCACCCGGTTTGCCTTGCGGAGGCGGTTTTCGGCCTGCCTCTAGGTGCAGAGGGGACAGTGGGGCGCAGCGCGGCGCGATTGCTCCGTCATGCGGCAGGTGCTAGGCGCGCCACGAAGCTTGCCGATCCGTTTCATTCCATTCGCACGAAAGCACGATCATGGCCGAAGAAGGCGATATCATCACTCCGCTCGATCTTGATGCACCCAACGCCGGTTCCGCCGGGCCTGTCGCCAATGGTGAGGATACCAGCCCGGCTATCGGCCTGATCTCTCAGTATATCAAGGATCTCTCGGTCGAGAACCCGAACGCTCCGGAAAGCTACGGCTGGACCGAGGCGCCGGAAGTCTCGATCGATTTCAACATTGGCGCTCGCCCGCTGGGGCCCGATGTGCACGAGATCGAGATGAAGATGACCGCCACATCGAAAGCGCCGGAAGGCACCCTGTATGTGGTCGAACTGCATTATGGCGCGCTGATCGGCATGCGCAACGTCACCGACGAGCAGGCGCATCCGTTCCTTTTTGCCGAAGGTCCGCGCCTCGTGTTCCCGTTTGCCCGCCGCATCATTTCCGATGCCGTGCGCGATGCGGGCTATCCGCCGCTGCTGCTCGAACCGATTGATTTCAACGGTCTCTACTTGTCGCAGCTGCAGGCCCGTCAGGCCGAGGAACTGGCTGCCGGCACCGCCGGTCAGGCCTGATCCGGCGGGTTTCGTGGCGCCTGCGGCGATAGGGCAGTTGCCATGAACCTCCTCAAGGCGGCCGGCACGATCGGCGGGCTCACGCTCGCCAGCCGTGTGCTTGGCCTCGTGCGCGATAGCCTGTTTGCCCGCTATGTGGGCGCAGGCTTCGCGTCCGATGCGTTCCTCGTCGCCTTCCGCCTGCCCAACATGTTCCGCGCCCTGTTTGCCGAGGGCGCGTTCGCCTCTGCCTTCATTCCGATGTTCAACCGCAAGGTGGGAGATCCCGAAGGTCGGGGCCTGCCTGACGGCATCGACTTTGCCGAACGCGCGCTAGCCGTGCTGCTTCCCGTGCTGATCGCGATGACGGTCCTGCTCGAAGTGTTCGCGTGGCCGGTCACGCTGGTGCTTTCCGGCCAGTTCAACGGGGTGAGCGCCGATCAGTTTGCCTTCGCGGTCATGCTGTCGCGTCTGACGATCCCCTATCTCATGCTCATCAGCCTGGTTTCGCTGTGCGGGGGCATTCTCAATTCGCTGCACAAGTTCTGGGTCAATGCGGCGGCGCCGATCCTGCTCAACCTCACGATGATCGCCGCGCTGCTGCTGTTCCATTCCGCCGATCCCGATGTGACCGCGCGCAATCAGGCGATTGCGGTTTCGGTTTCGGGCGCGCTCCAGCTGGCGTGGCTGGTCTGGGCCTGCCGTGCAGCAGGGGTGGGCTTGCGCCTGCGGCTGCCGCGCTTCGATGCTGATGTGAAGCGCTTGCTTGCGCTGATCTGGCCTGCCGCCGCCGGGGCAGGAGCGGTGCAGATCAACCTTGTCATCTCCACCGCGCTGGCCGCGTCGCTGCTCGCCCACGGCTCGGTCACTTATATCTACATGGCCGACCGGCTGAACCAGCTTCCGCTTGGCCTTATCGGTATCGCGCTGGGAACTGTGCTGCTGCCCACGATTTCGCGCCAGCTTGGCGGGGGAGACGAAGCGGCGGCGCTGGAAACGCAGAACCGGGGTCTTGAGCTTGCGCTGCTGCTCACTTTGCCGGCCACGGTCGCGCTGGTGGTCTGCGGCGAACCGATTGCCGCCGCGCTGTTCGGCTATGGCCGCTTCACGGAGCAGGACGCGCACTTCACCGCGCAGGCCTTGGCGGCCTTTTCCATCGGGTTGCCCAGCTACATTCTCGTCAAAGTGCTCACGCCCGGCTTTTATGCTCGGCAGGATACGGTCACTCCGGTGCGCTATGCCACGATGTCGATGGGGGTGAACCTGGTGCTCAACCTCGCGCTGATCGTGCCGCTCCAGCATGTCGGTCCGCCGCTGGCCACCGCGATTGCCTCCACGGTCAATGTTATCATGCTCTATCGCACGCTGGTGGCGCGGGGGCAGTTTGCGCTCGATGCGCGGCTGCGGCGCCGCCTCCCGCGGCTTGCGCTGGCGGCACTCGCCATGGGCGCGGTGCTGTGGACCGCGCAGGGGCTGCTGATGCCTTATGTCCACGGCACGTGGTTCGTGCGGTTCCTCACGCTGAGCGTGCTGGTTTCGGCGGGCGGGCTCGTCTATGGGCTCAGCGCCATCCTGCTGGGTGCTTTTTCGAAGGCAGACCTGCAATTTCTCCTGCGCCGCAAGCGCCCCACATCAGAGTGACCTGTCCCATGCGTATCGTCTCGGGCATCCAGCCCACCGGCAATCTTCACCTTGGCAACTATCTGGGCGCGATCCGGAACTGGGTGGCGATGCAGGACGAATGGACCGCCAAGGGCGGCGAATGCCTCTATTTCCTTGCCGATCTCCACGCGATCTCGATGCCGCATGAACCGGCGGTGTTGCGCGCGGGCACGCGTGAGATGGTGGCCGCGCTGGTCGCCTGCGGGATCGATCCGGCGCGTTCGATCCTGTTCAACCAGGCGCAGGTTCCCGCCCATGCCGAGCTGCAATGGCTGCTCACGGGCACCGCGCGGATGGGCTGGCTGAACCGGATGACGCAGTGGAAAGACAAGGCGGGCAAGAACCGCGAAGGCGCCAGCGTCGCGCTGTTCACTTATCCGGTGCTGCAGGCCGCAGACGTGCTGCTCTATCAGGCGACTCACGTGCCGGTGGGCGAGGACCAGAAGCAGCACCTCGAACTGGCGCGCGATATCGCGCAGAAATTCAACAACGATTTCGCCCCCAAGGGCGAGAATGGGGAAGACGCGCCGGTTTTCACCCAGCCCGAAGCGATCATCCCGCCCGAGGCGGCCCGGATCATGAGCCTGCGCGATGGCAGCGCCAAGATGTCGAAGTCTGATCCTTCGGACATGAGCCGCATCAACCTGACTGACGATGCCGATGCGATCATGCAAAAGGTGCGCAAGGCCAAGACCGATCCCGAACCGTTGCCGAGTGAACTGGCCGGCCTGAAGGAGCGGCCCGAGGCAGCGAACCTTGTGGGCATCTATGCCGCGATGGCCGGGATCAGCCAGGCCGATGTGCTGGCGCAGTTTGCCGGGCAGGGCTTTGGCGCGTTCAAGCCAGCGCTGGGCGAACTGCTGGTGGAAAAGCTTGCGCCCATCACCGCGCGCTACCGCGAGCTGCGCACTGATACCGCCGCGCTCGATGCGATTCTGGCGCAAGGGGCGGCACGCGCCCGCGCGCTAGCCGTGCCCACGCTGGAACGGGCCTACGAGGCGCTGGGGCTGCTCAGGGGTTAACCTCTGTTGCTGTGTTGGTACTTTGCTTCTGCTCTGTAACAAATTGCGTCAAACGGCCCATCCTGGCCCGCAATGGCCCGGAATTGCAGGGCTTTTGCCTTCTCGTTCAACGGCCATTCAGCACCTGACGCGCAAGCTTTTCCCATGCTACCACTATCCGATAATACCCATGTAATGCGCCGGCTGACAGGGGAGCTGGCCGCTGCACCTAGGAGTTGATGGAAATGAACCTGATGCCCAAGCGTAATCGCCTTGCTTTGGTTGCCGCGCCCCTGCTCCTCGCGCTCGGTGCCTGCGCCACGCCGTTCAATGCCAACGTTTCGCGCTTTCAGGCCGAACTGCCGGCGCCTGCGGGGCAGACTTTCGCGATCGTGCCGCAGGACCCGCGCAATGCGGGTGGCCTCGAATTTTCCCAGTATGCCGGAATTGTTGCGGCGCAGCTGCAAAAGGTGGGCTACGTGCCCGCCGCCAACGCGCAGGCCGCCGATCTCGTCGTCCAGTTCGACTATGGTGTCGATCGCGGCCGTGACCGGCTGCGCGACACTGGTTTCGCCGATCCCTTCTGGGGTGCCGGTTGGGGCCCGGGCTGGGGTGGCCGTTGGGGCGGCCGCTGGGGTGGCGGCTGGGGACCTGGCTGGGGCGGTTGGGGCCCGGGTTGGGGCGGCTGGGGTCCCGGTTGTGGCGGCGGCTTTGGTGGCGGCGTTGATGTCGTCACGGTCTTTACCAGCGGGATCGACATGAAGATTGATCGCCGCGCCGATGGCAAGCGCCTGTTCGAAGGCAAGGCCGAAGCCTCGTCTAACTCGAACCGCCTGCCTTATCTGGTGCCCAAGCTGGTCGAGGCAATGTTCACCAATTTCCCCGGCAGCAACGGGGAAACGGTGCGTATCTCGGTCGCTCCGGAAAAGAAGAAGAGCTGATAGCGGCGCAGGTTTGATTGAGCAGGGCTTCGGTTCAGCCGGGAAGCGCCGCAAGGCCTCCGGTTGAACCGAACCCGCCTGCCCCGCGTGCGGTTTCATCCAGCACCTCAACCTCAAGCCAGCTGGCCCGCGTCACCGGCGCCAGCACCAGTTGCGCCACGCGGTCACCCCGGCGGATGGAGAATGTCTCCGCGCCAAGGTTGATCATGATGACTTTCAATTCGCCGCGATAGTCGCTGTCGATGGTGCCGGGCGTGTTGGGCACGGTGACCCCGTGCTTCAGGGCGAGGCCCGAACGCGGCCGCACCTGAATCTCGAAGCCAGCGGGGATCGCCATGGCAAGGCCGGTTGCCACCGCATGGCGCGCGCCGGGTGCCAGGTCCACGTCTTCAGCCGCGACGACATCCATGCCCGCCGCCCCCGCTGTGGCATAAGCGGGCAGAGGCAAGTCCTCGCCTCCCGGCAGGCGCTTGACCATCACGGGCACGGGGTCAGCTAAGTGCATCGGCAATCCTTTCGACCAGCGCGGCGGCGACCGCATCTTTCGGCATTTCGGGCAGGCTCTCCACGCCATTTGCGCGCACGATGTGCACCGCGTTGAGGTGGCCGCCCATGACGTCACCCGAAACATCATTCGCCACGATCCAGTCAGCGCCCTTTTTCTTCAGCTTGGCCTGCGCATATGGCACGACGTTCTCGGTCTCGGCCGCAAAGCCCACCAGCAGACGCGGGCGATCCGGTGAGGCGCCCAGCCGCGCCAGAATGTCCGGGTTCTCGGTCATCACCAGCGGGGGCACTGCGCCCGAACCATCTTTCTTGAGCTTCTGATCGGCTTCCGAGGCAACCCGCCAATCCGCCACCGCCGCGACCATCACCGCCGCATCGGCAGGCAGGGCAGCCGCCACGGCAGCGGCCATGTCGCGCGCGGTCTCTACGTCAACCCGCGTCACGCCGGGCGGCGTTGGTAGCGTGACTGGCCCGGCTACCAGCGTCACCCGCGCGCCAGCCCGCGCCGCCGCCGCCGCAATCGCAAAGCCCTGCTTTCCACTCGACCGGTTGGCGATATAGCGCACAGGATCGATCGGCTCATGCGTCGGCCCGGCGGTTACCAGCACGTGCTTTCCGGCCAGCGGACCGGCTGGGCTGCCGCCCAATTTCGCGGCGATTGCGGCCAGAATAACTGGTGGTTCCGGCAGCCGTCCGGGGCCGAACTCGCCGCAGGCCATCGGCCCTTCATCGGGCGCCATCACCTCCACCCCGTCGCCGCGCAGCATTGCCACGTTGCGCACGGTGGCGGGGTGCTGCCACATCCGCACGTTCATCGCGGGCACGGCCAGCACCGGCTTGTCCGTCGCCAGCAGCAAGGTCGTCGCCAGATCATCAGCGATTCCGGCTGCCATTTTTGCCATGAGGTCTGCCGTCGCGGGGCATACCACCACCAGATCGGCCTGCCGCGAAAGCTGGATGTGCCCCATCTTCGCCTCGGCATCGAGATCCCACAGCGTGGTATGAACCGGGTTCTCGCTCAGCGCCGCCAGCGTCATCGGGGTAACAAACTGGCTGCCGCTCTTGGTCAGCACGCAGGTCACTGTGCCGCCCTCGCGCCGGATCAGCCGCACAAGTTCGCTGGCTTTATAGGCAGCAATGCCGCCGCCGATGATAAGGAGGATACGCTTGCCCTGCATGGCCGCGCTTGTGCAATGGCGCGCCCTTGCGTGCAATCCGTTTTGCAACGCTGCTTTTGCGCACCGGTCTTGCGCGCTGGCCTCAGGAGGCCCACGCTGCGCCACCCAACAGGAGCTTCACCTCATGCGCTTCATCCTCACCGCGCTTATCTTCCTTGTCGGGATGTTCGATCTGTTCATGGCCGGCTCGTTCCTGTTCACCCCTCAAACCACCGCATCCGGTGCGGTTTTCGGCCTGGCGCCCATCGGCACCGCAGGCCTTTCCACTATCCGCGGCGACATGACCTCGTTCTTCGGTGTGGGCGCGGTGTGCATGATGTGGGGCGCATGGCGGCGCAACGCCGATCTCTTGCTGGTCCCCGCGATGCTCTTTGGCACCACGCTGGCGGGCCGCGCCCTCAACCTTGCGGTGATCGGCCCCTACCCCGGCTGGGCCATGCCGATGGTTGTGGAGGCTGGGCATGTCGTGCTGACGCTTGCGGCGTGGCGGCTCCTGCCGCACCACAAACTAGCGGAAATCGCGGCTTAGGCTGCGCTGGCGCGCTGCCCGCCCAGCCTCATTACCCAGCGCTGCGCCGGGCGTTCGAACCAGCGGTGTGAGGCAAAGCCTGCCAGCACGCTGGAGCCGACGAAAAACAGCAGGAACGCCGGCTGCTGCACGATACTGCGCGAGCCCAGCGCCCAATCGATCAGCAGCACCAGCGCAAGCTGGATCGGGAAATGCCAGAGATAGACGCCATAAGACGCATCGCCAAGGTGTCGCGCGCTTGCCAGCCTGCCATCCCGGTCTGCCGTGTCGATGGCCAGCACGGCGCACAGCGCGGCGAAGGTTCCGGCCAACGTGGCGCCGTTGCTCGAATGCCAGCCATATCCCAGCCACACTGCCAGCGCGGCCAGCGCGCAAGCCGCGATTACCAGCACGCCAGCGCGCAGCCCGCCTTTCAGCGCCGCGCCATAGACCGCCACACCGCCGAAGAAATAGCCGATGCAGGTCAGCACGGGGCCATCGGGCACCCTGCGGAAAAACATGCCCAACATCAGCACGGCTGCCATCAGCGCCAGCACCATCGGCGAACGCCTGAGCCCCGGCAGCAGCAGCCAGAACGCGGCATAGGCGAGGATTTCGGTCGAAAGCGACCATGAGGGGCCGTTGAACGATTGGTCGGCCTGCCAGCCCCAGTAATGTGCGAGGCCGAGGCTGAGGAGGAAATGCTTCGCATCCTGATGGTGATAGATGAATTCGGTCCCGTTCACCCCGTTGTAGACCGCCTGCAGCCCCGCCACGAGGACGAGCGTGAGGAGATGCAACGGCCAGAGCCGTGCCACGCGCGCCAGCCAGAAACGCCCCCGCGCGCCGCTGTCGGCAAGGTAGACATGCGCAAAGACGAAGCCCGAGACCGCCCAGAAATACTGCACCGCCACATGGCCATAGTCGAACAGCCAGGCCAGCTGGTGATAAAGCGGTGAGACCGCCGCGCGGTTCACATGGAACTGATAGTCCACCGGCGGCACGAAGAAATGCTGATAATGCCAGAACAGCACCGCGCAGGCCGCCAGCAGGCGCGAAAGATCAAGCGCGTTGAAGTGCCGCTTGGGAAGGCGCAGGCCGGTCAGAGGTGTGGCGGAATGCACCTCAACCCCACGGGCCGAGCAGGAACACCCCCGCGCTTGCTGCCGCGCCCATGGCAGCCGCCAGCCCATAGCCGAGCCACTTGCCCGATACCCGGCCATCGCCGATCAGCGCAATCGGCGGCAGCGGCGGATCTTCGGGCGCGCCGCCTCTTGCAGGCAAGCGGTCTTCCACCCGGCGCACCAGATCGGGCAGGCGCAGCAGGGTCTTCACATTCTCGCGGATGCGGTCGGCAATCGCGGCTTCGGGGCCAAGCTCATCGCGAATCCAGTCTCGCACAAAGGGAGCCGCCACGTCCCACATGTTGATCGAGGGATCGAGCTGGGTGGCGATGCCTTCGACCCTGACCATCGTCTTTTGCAGCAGCAGCAAGTGCGGCTGGGTCTGCATGTCAAAATCGCGCGTGATCGCAAACAGCCCGTCGAGCATCTGGCCTACCGAAAGCTCGCTCACAGGCTTGCCGCGCATCGGCTCGCCCACCGCGCGCAGGGCGGTCGCGAATTCAGCCACCGAATGATAGCTGGGCACATATTGCGCTTCGAAATGGATTTCCGCCACGCGGGTATAGTTGCCCGTGGTCAGGCCATAGAGGATTTCCGCCAGCCATTGCCGCGCGCGCCGGTCGATCCGGCCCATGATGCCGAAATCGATGGCCGTGATCGTGCCGTCCGCTTCGATGAACAGGTTGCCCTGATGCATGTCGGCATGGAAGAAGCCGCCGCTGATTGCCTGATTGAGGAACGCCAGCACCAGCCGGCTCGCCAGCGCCTTGCGGTCGTGCCCGGCGGCGTCGATCGCGGCGTTGTCGCTGATCTTGATCCCGTCGATCCAGTCGAGCGTCATCACCCGGCCATTGGTGCGGTCCCAATCGATGCCGGGCACGCGGTATCCGGGGAAGGCGTGCATTTGCTCGGCCAATTCGGAAGCGGAAGCCGCCTCGCGCCGCAGATCCAGCTCGCTCATGGTCCAGCGCTTGAAATTGGCAATTACCATGCGCGGGCGCAGGCGCGATGCCTCACCGCCCAGCGCTTCCAGATGCGCGGCGGCCCACTCATACGTTTCGATGTCGGCAATGAACTTTTCGCGCACACCGGGGCGCAGCACTTTCACGGCCACCTTGCGCCCGTCGGTCGTCACCGCGCGGTGGACTTGCGCCACCGAGGCCGCGCCGACCGGTTCTTCCTCGAATTCGGCAAACAGGGCTTCCAGCGGCCTTTCAAAGCTCGTCTCGATCTCGCGCCGGATCAACGCGAAGTCGACCGGCGGCAGCTTGTCCTGCAACTTGAGCAGATTGGCTGCAGGCTCTGGTCCCACCAGATCGGGCCGTGTCGCCAGCGTCTGCCCCAGCTTGATTGCAGCGGGACCGATGGCGCGAAACGCCCCGGCATAGTCGCGGTCACGCCCCTTGCCGGTCAGCGAAATCCACCGCGCGATCTGCACCAGCCGCCGCACGGGCGCAGGCGTGTTCGCATCGTTCTCGATACCGATCAGCGCGCCGTGCCGGGCAAGCGTGATGCCCCAGCCCAGCAGGCGGCGAATATGCGTGATGTGCCCGGTCAAAGCGCTGGCCTTAGATCTTCCAGCCCGAATGGATCGCGACCACGCCGCCCAGAATCGCCTCAACCTTGGTGTGGCGGAAGCCAGCGTTGCGGATCATGCCTTCGAACTCGCGCATCTTGGGAAAGCGGCGAATCGATTCGATCAGGTAGCGATAGGAATCGGCATCGCCTGCAATCATCTGGCCCAGCTGCGGCACCACCTTGTGCGAATAGAGGTCATAGACTTCTGCGAAGCCCGGCCATTCGGTGGTCGAAAATTCGAGCACGAAGAACCGCCCACCCGGCTTTAGCACGCGGTGCGCTTCGGCCAGTGCCTGATCGATCCGCGTCACGTTGCGAATGCCGAACGCGATCGTATAGGCATTGAACGCGCGGTCGTCGAAGGTCAGATCCTCGGCATTCTGGCGCGACCAGGTGAGGCCCTGAATGCCCTGCTTCTCCGCGCGCTCGATGCCCACATCGAGCATGTCCTGATTGATATCGGAAACAGTGATCGCGGCGCCATGCTTCGCCATGCGGAAGGCGATGTCGCCCGTGCCGCCGGCCATGTCGAGGATCACCTCTCCGCTGCGCGGCTTCACCCTGCGCACGAAGCGGTCCTTCCACAGCCGGTGCATTCCCGCCGACATGGCGTCGTTCATCCGGTCGTAGCTTTTGGCGACGGACGAAAACACCGCGCCTACGCGCTCGGTCTTTTCTTCCGGGGTCACCTCCTCATAGCCGAAGGAGACGGTTTCGGGCTCGGCAGCAGTTGCGTCAGTCATACCCCGCGCCTTTACGTGGGAATTGCCGCAACCGCAAAGCCTGTTAGGTGCAAAGCACCATGCCCGAATTACCCGAAGTCGAAACCACCGTCCGCGGCCTTACCCATGTCCTTGATGGGCAGGTAATTGCGCGTATCGAAACCCGCCGTGCGGACTTGCGCCGTCCGTTTCCGCCGGGTCTGGTGCAGGCGCTCACCGGTGCACGGATCACCAGCCTTTCCCGCCGCGCCAAATATGGCCTGATCCATGTGGACCGGGGGCAGACCATGGTGTTCCACCTTGGCATGAGCGGGCGCTGGCGAATCGACCCCGAAGACATCGGCAAGCACGATCATCTGGTGCTGGAAACCGGCGCAGGGCGCACCTTGGCGCTGAACGATGCGCGCCGCTTCGGCTCCGTCGATCTCGTTGATACCGCCTCGCTGGAGATATGGCCGCAATTTGCCGCGATGGGCCCCGAACCGCTTGGCCCCGGCCTGACGGCGGCGCACCTTGCCGCAGCATTTGATGGCCGGATTGCGGCGGTGAAGCTGCTCCTCCTCGATCAGCGAATCGTCGCGGGCCTTGGCAATATCTATGTGTGCGAGGCGCTCCACCGCGCGAAGATCCACCCTGAGCGCGAGGCGGGCAAGGTCAGCCGGGCTGCGCTCGCCCGGCTTGTGCCCGAAATCCGCGCGGTGCTGGAGGAAGCGATTCGCGCGGGCGGCTCCACTTTGCGCGATTATGTGCGCCCCGATGGCGAGCTGGGCTATTTCGCCAAGGACTGGCGCGTCTATGGGCGCGAGGGCGAGGCATGCGGTTGCGGCAAGCCGGTGTTGCGCGTGGCACAGGGCGGGCGCTCCACCTTCTTTTGCGGCTCCTGCCAGAAATAGCAGGCCGCCTGGCTCTTGCGCGCAGCCGCCGCGCTGTCCAATCTCTCTGGCAAAAGGGAGAGAGCACACATGAAGACGCGTATCACCGAACTCTTCGGCATCGAGCATCCGATCATCCAGGGCGGCATGCACTATGTCGGCTTTGCTGAAATGGCCGCCGCCGTCTCCAACGCGGGCGGGCTTGGCATCATCACCGGCCTGACGCAGAAAACCCCCGCCGATCTCGCAAATGAGATCGCGCGCTGCAAGGACATGACCGACAAGCCCTTCGGCGTGAACCTCACGTTCCTGCCCACGGTCAATTCGCCCGATTATCCGGGCTATATCCGCGCGATCATCGAAGGCGGGGTGAAGATCGTGGAGACAGCGGGCAACAATCCCGCGCCGTTCCTGCCCTATTTCAAGGATGCGGGGATCAAAGTGATCCACAAGTGCACCTCTGTTCGCCACAGCGTGAAGGCTGAGAAGGTCGGCTGCGATGCGATTTCAGTCGATGGCTTCGAATGCGGCGGCCATCCCGGTGAGGACGATATCCCGAACTTCATCCTGCTCCCCCGGGCGGCGGAGGAACTGACGATCCCCTTCGTGGCCTCGGGCGGCATGGCCGATGGCCGCAGCCTTGTGGCAGCGCTGGCGCTGGGCGCGGAAGGCATCAACATGGGCACCCGCTTCATCGCCACCAAGGAAGCGCCGGTCCATGAAAAGGTGAAGCAGGCGCTCGTCGCGGCATCCGAGCTCGACACTCGCCTCGTCATGCGGCCGCTGCGCAATACCGAGCGCGTGCTGACCAATGCGGCGGTCGAACGCCTGCTAGAAAAGGAACGCCGCCTTGGCCCCGACCTCAAGTTCGAGGACATCATCGAGGAAGTCGCGGGTGTCTACCCGCGCATCATGATGGACGGCGATATGGAAGCAGGCGCTTGGAGCTGCGGCATGGTCGCGGGCCTGATCCACGATATCCCGACCTGCAAGGAGCTGGTCGACCGCATCATGGCGCAGGCCGATGGCATCATCCGCGAACGGCTGGCCGGGATGGCCTGAACATGAAAACGCCCTCTCCCCACAGCGGGGAGAGGGCATTTCAAAGTGCTGTTTTCAGCCTCAATCCGCCAGCGTCAGATCCTCGAACCGGCCAAGGTGGAAATCCGCCGAGCCGAACTGGTTCTCGATCATCGTGCCTCGCTTGAAATAGTGGCCGATGGCGAGTTCCACCGTGATGCCGATACCGCCATGCGTCTGGATCGCGTTCTGGCCCACGAAGTT
>JAIXYF010000473.1 GCA_027490345.1 Novosphingobium sp. | reverse complement strand
TCGAGCACGCGGATCGCAACGACCGGGCGCGTGGCGCCATCGGCCACGAGGCGCGAACGGTCCGTCACCAGCTCCACGCGCGCCGGGGTGGCGCCGAAGTGCACGGTGCGGGTCAGTGTTTCGACCAGCGCACCGGCGCTGTCGCGGATTTCCGCATCGAAGCGGGTATCTTCACCGATCAGCGGCAGGCCGCGCCACACGCTCACGCCGTAGCCATCGGGCGAGGACTGCACGCCATCGAAGGCCAGCTTGTCGACCGGCTTACCCTCGATCTTCAGGGTGACGCTCTGCCCCTTGCGGTGGCGGATCACGACGCGGGTGGTGGGCGCGCGCGGGTTGTAATCGGCGGCGGGGAAAAGGAATTCGTTGGAGCCATCGCCCTTCGCCACCCAGTCGGTCTCGCCGCCAGCAGCCGCGCGGTCGGTTTCGGTGACGGGCTTGGCCGCTTCGGCCGAGGCGGCGGCTGCGGCCAGCGTTTCAGCGGGCACAGTGGCGGCAAAATTGGCGACGACAAGGCTACCGCCCTGGCCGATCACAAAGCGGCTGGAGGCGCTGCCGGCGCTGCGCGTGCTGCGCGTGCAATCGACGAACTTGCCGCCTTCGGGCAGGGTCATGGCCTGCGCCTGCACCACGTGGGTGCCCGGCATCAGCCCTTCGAAGTGATAGCGGCCATCGGCGTCGGTGACGGCAAAGCTGCCATCTTCCAGCACGATCCGCACGCCGCCAAGCCCAGCGCGCGGCGATTGGCGCGTACCCGGCACATCGCAATCGCCCAGCGAAACGCGGCCGATCACGGTCATCGTCGAGGCCAGATTGTCGCGCTCGATCCGCACGGCAGCACTTGCCGTTGAGGTTAATCCACGTGCGTCGACAGCATCAATCCGGTTAACGGCTTGCCCTGCGGAGGCTTCCGGGCGGACTGTCATGGCATATGTCAGGGTGCGGGTTGCCCCTGCCTCGATCGTACCGATCGCAATGGTTAACGTGCGGCCATCAGGGGCCACTGTCACGGTGCCCTTGGGGGCCTTTGCGCCATCCAGACGGATCGTTCCTGCGCGCAGGCGCAAGCTGGCCGAGGGCCGGTCCGTCAGCACCACGCCGCGTTTTGCGCGCCCCGGATCGGTGTTTCGCACGGTGACGGTGTAAAACACGGCATCGCCCGGCTGGGCGACCTGCCGTGAAGCGACTTTGCTCAGCGTCACGGCCACGGGCGGACGATCTACGGGAATATCGACACGCACCGGAGCGAGGCTCGAAAGTGCCAGATTTTCACCATAAGATGCAGGTAGAATAACCAATTCGCCCCCATCGGGGCGTGTCAGGCCGACAAAGTTCTTGGGTGTCAGCGCGGATGGCGCCGTGTACGGGTCTGGCGGAACCACCGCCAACCGGTAGGTGCCGAGCGCGGCCAGCGGGAAGCGGTATTCACCGCGCGGCATCTGATAAGTGCGGCCCGCACCATCGGTTACCACCGAACCGGTGATGATGGTGGAAGGCCACGGCGTCACGCCGTCGTCGGCAAACACGCGGGCCGGCTCACCCGTCGCCGCGTTGATCAGCGTGACCCGCGCGCCATCAATCGGGGCGGCATCTTCGCTATCAAAAACAAGGCCATAGGGATCGGCCAGCACGTCGACATCGGTCTTGATGACCGAGCCATCTCCGCTGGAGCCGTTGTAGGACACGGTAACCTTGTCACCGTCGGAAACACTGAGGCGGCAATCGCCATCGCGCGGCTGCGGGGGAATCGCGCTGGTGGGGATGGCGCCGTAGAAAACCCCGCTGTCTGCGGCGGTTTCGGTCACGGTCATCTCTTCCTGATCGCCGCTCGCGGACGTGATCGTCACCACCACGGTATCGATGCCGCCGGGATCTAGCGCCGCGCGGGCAAGAACAAGGCGAAAGGCGACCGGCTGGCCTACCGTGATGCTGGAAATGGTCGCCGGGTCGGCAGGATCGGCCCCTGCCGCATCGATCATGGCGCCGGGCAGTGCGTTGCCGGCGCAATGGCCGCTGTTTATGATCAGAGTCTGGCCGCCAGCGGGCAGCGGCAGAACGGAAATCTTGGGGTTTTCGCGCACCACTTCGAACGAAACCACGTTGGAATCAGCGGTCACATCGGTGTCGCCCTGGCTCCAGCGGGCATGGGCGGTGTTGGTGATGGTGCTGGGCGCGGTGGTGCTGGCAGCGGCGGGCGCAGCGATCATGGCAAGCGGCGCTGCAAAAAGCAGCGCGGCGCATGCCCAGATCCTGTTCCGCAATGCCAGCATGGCGATTGTTCTTTGCTTTTCAGATAGAAAGAGGAAGGGGTGAGGCGGCGGTCGCCCCCGGAGCTGCCGCCGCCTTCCCGTCCTGGCCCTCAATTCCTTGAGGGGTGGCCTTTTAGGCCCTGCTCACTGGCCAGGCCCTGCTCACTGGATCGTGGCTTGGAACACCACAGTCCGGGTTTCGCCGCCGGCAACCGAGGCCAGCGTTCCGGTGACCGTGTTCGATGCCATCGTGCCCGTGCCGGTCGTGTCGGTGGCGCAGGTTGCTACGCCGCTTGCGATCGTTGCCGTGCCGTTGGTCCGCACGCCAAACGTGGTGTCGTAGATCAGGTTCGCCGGAATGGGGTCGTTCACGGTGATCGAAGTGGCCGCCGCGCTGCCCGAGGCGTTGCTGATCGCGATGCAATACTGGATCGTCGCGCCCGGAATCATCTTCGGGTTCGTGGTGCCATTAAGCGGATCGCTGACGACGCGCGAGGACTTGATCGCAGTGAGCGTCGCGGCCGAGACGGTGTAGTCGTCCTTGGCCGAGAACGCGGCATCGCGCGCGGCATCGGTAGCGCCCGCCGCATCGGCGAACACGGTATCCATGCCCGAAGTGTTGGCACCGGCGGTCTGGGTGAGGGCGGCGCCCTGTGTGCCCGCAACGCCCGCTTCACGGCCCGTGGCGGTCAGCGTGACGGCTGCGACCGAATTGTTGGCAAGGCCCAGCGCCACGTCCGACACGACGAACACGGTGGCCGAACCATCCGCAGCGATTTCGTCGAGGAACGTTGACTGGACGTCGGTGCCAAGGTCGAAGTTGCCGTTGCCGTTCGTGTCGCGGAAGATCCGCACGTTGCTGACGTTGAAGGTGTCGGTGTTCGAGTGCGCACCTGCACCGCCCGTCTGCTGCGCCGCGGCGAGCAGGAAGTCGAGCGGAGCGTTCGAGGTGTTGGTCACGGTGAAGGCCGTAACCTGGTTGACCGAACCCGGGGTCACGGTCGTCGTCGTGGTGCCCACTTCGGCAACCGTCAGGCTGATGCTGCGGTCGACGGTGAGGGTGTCGGACGCGGTTGTGCCGGTCTGGTTGATGCCGCCGACCTGGAAGGCGACCGACACCGTGTTGACAATCGTCGAACCGGCGGTGGTGCCAGCCGCGTGGGCCGGATTGGCGCCGAGGACGGCAAGGGCGAAAACGCCCGCCGCACCCAGCAGTTTGCTGCGATACGTCATTTTCTTATGCTCCACTGGGTTGCCTGCGAATATTCTGGTCGCTCACAGGCATGGCGACCCCGTCTCGCTAATTTAGCGAACGATTCCGTGATATTGGACCTCACCCGATGCGCCTGGCGCGATGGCGGGAATGGTCCAGCGAATATGTGTCACATCGGCGGGGGTGGCGGCGCGCTCAGCGCCTTGCGCACCGGCAACCTTGAGGCTGCCAAGCTGGCCCCAACTCTTGCCGCCATCGACCGAGACTTCGGTGCCCTGCGCGCCATCGGCTGTAAGCGCGACCGCGGAAGGCAGGGGGTTGGTGACCACGAAGTTCGTCACCGCTTGCGCGCCTTCGTTGCGATAGCGCGTGGTGAACAGCAGCCGGTCACCGGGAATGACAACCTTGGGCTCGGACAGTTCGATCTTGCTGACGCCGTTTTCGGTCACGGTCTTTTCGAGCATGACATCGCCCTTGAGCGTGACCGGAGACGGTGTCGACTGGGCTGCGGCAAGAGCCGGACCGACCGCCGCGATCATCGCAGCGGCGCCAACGAAGGACTTGACGAGGATGGAGATTTTCATGGGCCTGCTTCCCTGTTTGATCAGTTGATCTTGACGGCGAAAACGACAGTCTTGGTGGTCCCGCCGGTGATCTTGCCGAGCGTGACATCGATGCCGTCCGCACCGCCGGTGCCTGCATCGGTGTCTTCGGCATCCGTCAGCGCTGCAGCATCGAGCTTGAGCGAGCCGGGCACGTACGTGGTGCCGGCCGGAATCGCGTCGATCACGTGGAGGCCATCGAGCGAGCCCGAGCCGCTGACCTTGGCGGCGAGAGAATACGTCACGACCGCCCCGGGGACGGGTTTGGCCGTGCCGAACGGATCAAGGATCTTTGCGGATTTGGTCAGCGTGATGTTGGCAAGGCTGGCGATCAGCGCTGCCAAGGCGTTGTCTGCTGCGGTGGTAAGGCCGACGACGGCATCGCCGCCGCCTTCGCCCTTGCCGGTAAAGCTGGTGCCGGGCGTGCCGCTGCCGGTCTGCGCGGTGGCGGTAAGACGCACCTGGCTGGTTTCGGCATCGGTGGCATCTGCGGGCAGATTGGCAAGGACGAAAACCTTGATGCTCTTGTCGGGCGCCAGCACCGGGGTTGCCAGCCCGCCTGCCGTGAGCACGGTATCGACACCGGGATCATACACGCCGTTGTTGTTACTATCGAGCACGACCGATTTGATGAGGGAATCAAAGGCATTGCCCGAGATCTTCGGGTCTGCCGTCAGGTTGAACGCTTCGGGACCGTTGCCGCTGTTGGTGACCGAGTAGATCAGAACGGCGGGGCTCGTTGTCGCGGTGGCAGGCGCGGTGCTCAGCGTGGCCACGGCAACATCGAGCAGCTCGTCCACTTTCACGGTCACCTTGTTCGAGGTGACGGTGCCCGTGCCCGTGCCGGTCTTGTAAGTCGCGGTGGCGGTGTTTTCGATGAGCGTACCGGCGAGCACGCCTGCGGCATGGGCTGTGCCGGCAAGCGGCGCGCTGAGCGCCAGCGCGGCGATGGTGGGAGCGACAAGCGAGCCGTGTGCAAGGCTCGCGGCGCGGCGGAGAGGGGTGATGTACGTATTCATACTTGTCCCTTTCCACCGGGCGTGGTTAACATCGCGTAAGGACAAGGCGGGCGCATCGACGGCGTGATGCCGACAGCGAAAAGCGCCGGGCACGAGGGCGTTAACCAGTGTCTTGTGCGAACGGGCGCATGGGTGCCCGGAAAAACCCCGGAAATGCGCCACTTTGGCCGGGCGGTGCGGGCCAGTCGTGCGCAATCGTTACTGCACCGGCCTTTAAGTAGAGCCACCTGGCACTTTGCAGGTATTATTTTAATTTGATCCGAAACGGATGGTTGGCGTGCAAGGGGCTGATGCGGGCCGTGGTGCCATCCGCGTGGCGTTCTGCCAGCGGGTGCGGCGGCGCAAAGCGATGCGGCAGAGGCAGCGTGCGGAAAGCCGAATTCCGCTGGGTGCTTGTCCGCGCGTGCGGCGCGGCCTACAGGGACAGGATGCCGGGAGACATTCTAGACAATCGTGGACGTGGTTCGGCCGGGTTCACCTGGCCCTCGATCCATCCTGAGGGGCGCAAGTTCGGCGCGATCGCCGGGGCGTTGTGCCTTGCGGGCGCTTTGCTGGGCGGCTCGCTGCTGGGCTGGCCGCTGGCGGTGCTGACGCTGGGCGTGCTGGCCTTCTTCCGCGATCCCGAACGGGTGACCCCGCGTGACGAGAGCATGATCGTTGCCCCGGCAGACGGCCTTGTTACCCTGATCTGCACGGTAACACCCCCGCGTGAGATGACCGCTGATGATGGCACCGGCATGGCCGGGCTGACAGAGACGCCGGTCACGCGTGTGTCGATTTTCATGTCGGTGTTCGATGTTCACGTGAACCGCACGCCGATTGGCGGCACGATCCGCCGGGTCGTCTACATCCCCGGCAAGTTCCTCAATGCCGATCTCGACAAAGCGAGCGAGGAAAACGAGCGCCAGCACTTCGTGGTCGAGCGCGGAGACGGGCTGCGCGTGGGCTTTACCCAGATTGCCGGGCTTGTGGCCCGGCGTATCGTACCGTTCGTCAAGCCGGGTGACATTGTTGCAGCCGGGCAGCGGGTGGGGTTGATCCGCTTCGGCAGCCGGGTGGACGTGTACCTGCCGGCCGGCACCGAGCCGCGCGTACTCATCGGCCAGCGCATTGTTGCGGGTGAAACCGTGCTGGGCATTGTGGGGCAGGCGCAACTGATTGAGGGCGTGCGACAGTGAACGAGCGCCCGGCGGCGCAGGGACGGGTCGGTGCAGCAAAACCGGGGGCGAGCCGGGAGCCCGAGGCCAACGATCTGGCCGAAGATGACATTGTGGATGAGGATGATGACGTGATCATCCTGACACAGACTGGCCGGCGCCGCCGTCTGCCGCGCGGATTGACGCTGCGTGCGATGGTGCCCAATGCAATCACATCTGCCGCGCTGTGCAGCGGGCTTACCGGCATCCGGTTTGCCATCGGCGGGGATTTTCATGCAGCGGTGCTGGCCGTGATCCTGGCCGGGCTGCTGGACGGGATCGACGGGCGCGTAGCCCGGCTGATGAAGGCGGAATCGCGTTTTGGGGCAGAGCTTGACAGCCTGTCCGATGCTGTGGCCTTCGGGGTCGGCCCGGCGCTTATCCTCTATCTCTGGTCGTTGAGCGGGGCGGCGCGCTATGGCTGGTTCGCTGCGCTGGCTCTGGCCGTGTGCTGTGCTTTGCGGCTGGCGCGCTTCAATGCTTCCATCGATCTGCCGGGGCAGCCGCACAAGTCTGCCGGGTTCATGACCGGTGTGCCCGCGCCTGCTGGAGCGGGGCTGGCGTTCCTGCCGCTTTATCTGTGGTTTGCCAGCGGGCTTGAGATCATGCGCGCACCGATCGTGGTCGGGCCATGGGCGCTGCTCATTGCCTTTCTGATGATTTCCAACCTGCCGACGCTGGGCTGGGGCGCGCTACGTCCGCGCCGTTCGATCCGGCTTGAGGTGATTGCGCTGGCCGGGATGGTTCTGGCGGCTCTGCTGACAGAGCCGTGGCTGACGCTTGTGGCGATCTGCGTCGTCTACCTGCTGTTGATGCCCGTGGGCGTGTGGCGTTATCGCCGGATCATGCTGCAGCGCGCAGCGGGCGAACCGCAGCAGGCGGAACGGGCCTGATCACGCGGACCGGGCTGCGCCGCTGCCGCACGGCAAGCTGCGGTTCGGCAGCAAGGGATTGCGCCGTGATTTGCACCACGAATTCCCGATCTGTGGAAAGCGCGCGGGCTTCGGCAAGCAGGCGCCGCATAGCTGGCATTTGCGCCCGCACCGTCACCGCGATGGCCGCAACGGCTACGCAACCAGCGCTGGCCATGACCAGCAAGGCGAGGAAGGGGACCATGGACATGGTAAGGCTACCTTTCGAACCGGGATGAGCCACTTGACAAGCTGGGGACACCCTGTGGATAACTTGGGGAGAGAAGCAGCAGGTGCTGCTCAAACCCGTCTTGGGTCTAAATGTTCTCTTTTTGTTCGAAATCGTCAAGCTGATTCTATGCGGACGCATGAAACTTTTTCGCTGGCCGCCATGCGCACGCTGGATTGCATGGCGCTGACGGACGCATTCGGAACTGCAATTGGCGAAAAAGGCGCAGTTTTCTTGGGCATACCGAGGAGGCGGGTGGACACCGGAGGCACCCGGGGCGGGCACCCGCCCTGTAGAACCACCTCAGCAGATGCCGGTCACTGAACCAGTGATCGCAAGAGAACCGATCGGTTGCGCGCCGTATGGCGGTCCCCGCGCGCGGGGGGCGCGGGGACCGCAGTGGCGGTCTGGGAGGGCGCCGGGTCAGGGCGCGACCGCCATGGCCGCGTGGGTAGGCGGCCGGCTTGGCCGCTGGGTCTGCGGCCAATCACAATGAGATCATCATTCTGAAAACGAACAGCCTGGCTCAAAACGAACAAGCTAGTCAGGCGGCGATCCGTGCGCCCGAGGCATCTGTAGGGACATCATCGGCATGGCATTCCCGGCATGGTGCCGGTTGGCGCTCTGCAAGATCCGCTTGCCGGAGCTGTAAGCCTGAGGTGCCGCGAAGGATGCGAAGTGCCTGACAGCGCTTGCAATTTCGCGGCTGGCGGATTTGCCCGTCCTCAGCTTTATGCATCTGTCCAAACGTTTTGACAACTAGTGTCTACTACTTATTTGACACATGCAGGCACTGTTTGACGTCAAAAGCCAACGGACTGGCGCTCCCCCCATGCGGATTTGCGTGTAGACGCTGGGCCGATGTGCCGCTAACGGCCGCCAAGCTGACTTTTGATTCGGGCGCGGTGTCCGGAGCAGGGCCAGTAATCCACATGGAATGCGCACATACCGGTGCCGCACTCGGGGTTCCTCCCGGCCAGCGGTTCCTGCATTCCAGAGGCTCAACCGGAAAGGAAAGACCTATGGCGGCTCCCGTCGTCACCATGCAGCAATTGATCGAGGCCGGCGCGCATTTCGGCCACCAGACCCACCGCTGGAACCCGCGGATGAAGCCGTATATCTTCGGCGCACGCAACGGCATCCACATCCTCGATCTTTCGCAGACCGTGCCGCTTTTCGCCCGCGCGCTCGAGTTCGTGTCCGCGACTGTCCAGGGTGGCGGCAAGGTCCTGTTCGTCGGCACCAAGCGCCAGGCGCAGGAGCCGATCGCCCAGGCTGCGCGCGCTTCGGGTCAGCAC
>JAIXYF010000074.1 GCA_027490345.1 Novosphingobium sp. | reverse complement strand
TTCCTTCCGCTGGTTTGCGGCCCGCGCCATGCAGGCCGTTTTCGATGAACTGCCGTTTAGCCATCGACCAGCGTCATGCAAAGCGCTTGGCGCGCCGGAGACGATATTCTAAGGGCTTGGCAGGATTTGGCCGCAGCCCTTGGGCGCGTCCTCTGGTACGGACTGCGCCGGGGTGCCGGACGCTGCAATCCGGCCCCGCAAGTGAGGGATTTCATGACGGTAGTGGAAGAACGCGCGAACGCAGCAGAACCCGGGGCAGATGCCGGGACAGCGCGCCGCGCGATGATCGACAGCCAGCTGCGCGTGAGCGGGATCAACGATGCAGCCATTCTCGCCGCGTTCCTCGCGGTGCCGCGCGAAGACTTCGTCCCCGAAGCGCGGCGCGCAGTGGCTTATGCCGATCGCGCCGTGGCGCTGGGCGATGGCGCGGTGCTCTCGCCTGCGCTTACTTATGGCCAGATGCTTATCGCGGCCGAGCCGACCAGCGCGGACAGCGTGCTCGTGATCGGCAATCCCGGCGGCTACCTCGCCGCGCTGGCGGCAAAGCTGGCGGACAAGGTCACGCTGATGGCGGCGAGCGGTGATTGGGCCAAGGCTGGCGAACATGCCCTGGTGCTGGTGGACGGCGCCATCGAAGAGCTGCCCACCGCGCTGGCAGATGTCGTCGCCGCCGATGGCCGGATCGTCACCGGGGTCGTCGAACGCGGCGTCACCCGCCTCGCGCTGGGCCGCAAGGTTGCAGGCCAACTGGTGCTCTCCGTGCTGTCCGAAGCAGACTTCGCGCCGCTTGCCGCCTTTATTGCTCGCCCCAAGTGGAGCTTCTGAGGCCCATGAGGCATTCCATGGTCCGCTGGCTTCGGGCTGGCCCTGCGCTGGCAGCGCTCGCCATCGCGGCGACTGCCGCCACGCCGGTACATGCCGATGACCTGCAGGGCGCGCTTGCCGCGGCTTATGCCGGCAATCCCGATCTCGCCGCGGCACGCGCCAACCAACGCGCGACCGATGAAGGCGTGCCGATTGCCCGCGCGCAGGGCCTCCCCAGCCTGGCGGGTACGGCCAACCACACCGAATTCCTGCGGCAAGGCCCCAATGCGTTTCTGGCACCCAAGCGCGCGTTTCAGGCCGATACGACGCTGACCGTGCCGGTCTATGCCGGGGGCGCGGTGAAGAATTCTCTGCTGGCCGCCAAGACGCGCGTGGAAGCCGGGCAGGCCGGACTGCGCGGCACCGAAGCGGGCGTGTTCAGCCAGGTCGTGGCCGCCTATATGGACGTGATCCGCGACAGCGCGACCGTGGGCCTCAGCCGCAAAAACGTGGGCGTGCTGGAGATCAACCTCAAGGCGACCACCGACCGCTTCGAAATCGGCGACGTGACGCGCACCGATGTGGCGCAATCCAATTCGCGCCTTGCCCTGGCCCGCGCCGATCTGCGCAGCGCCGAAGCCGCGCTGGTCGCCAGCCGCGAACGCTATGTGCAGATCGTGGGCAAGGCCCCGGAAGATCTGCTGCCGCCCCCGCCCCTGTCCGGGCTGCCGACAACGGCCGAAGAAGCGGTGCAGATTGCGCTCGATAGCAATCCTGATCTCAAAGCGGCGCACGAACGCACCAAGGCCGCCGGGTTTGACGCCAAGGCTGCCGGAGCAGGCCGCCTGCCGCAAGTCTCGCTGTTCACCACCGGGTCCTATCAGGATTTTCTGGGCTCGCTGGGCGGCGGCGGGCTGATCGGCGGCAATTTTGCGCAGAGCCAGTTCACCGCGCAGGCCGGGGTCCGCGCCACGATCCCGCTGTTTCAGGGCGGGCTGCCCGCCGCGCGCCAGCGGCAGGCACAGGCCACTGCCAGCGCGGCGATGGAGCAGGAAATCGGCGCCGAGCGGCAAGTGATCGCCGGGGTCCGTTCGGCTTTCACCCAGTGGCGCGCAGCCAACGATGTGATCACGCTGAACCAGACCGCAGTGGATGCCGCCGCGCTCAGCCTTGAAGGCGTGCGCGCTGAAAACACCGTGGGCAACCGCACGATCCTCAACATTCTGGATGCTGAGCAGGAATTGCTGCGGGCGCAAGTCGGCCTCGTGGCGGCGCGGCGCAATGCTTATGTCGCGGCCTTCAATCTGCTGGCGGCCATGGGCCGGGCGCAGGCCGCCGATCTCGGCTTCGATTCCGCCATGCTTTATGATCCTGAGGCAAACTATCGCCGCGTGCGCGGCCGTGTTTGGGACTGGGCGCTGGATGCGCCGAGCCCGGCCAAGGCCACCCGCACGGTTGACACCCCGGTTCAGACTGCAACAATCCCTGCACAAAGCGCTCCATAATGGTACAGCGCCGGCAAGGGGTGCCTGATTCGCAGTGAAGGCTGCGATCAGGCCGGTCGGTCTAGTTGATTGATGTGTTGGGGATAGACATGCGGCAGGCTTCGGAACCTTCGGTCGAGGAAATCCTCGAATCGATCAAGAAGGTCATCGCGCGCGACAACCGTGCCGATGCCGCACGCGAACGCAGCCGCAGGGACGCTGCCGCCGAAGCGGCCCTCGCGCCGCGCGCGTCTGTCCGCCCCGCACCGCGCGCCGAAGGGCGAGGCGCCTCGTTTCCGGCAGACGTGCTCGACTTGAGCGAAGTGGCCGCGCAAATCCTCAACGAAGGCCGAGCCCAGCCCCTGCGCGTTGAGGAAGACAGCGAAGACGACGCGCCGCTGCTGGCAGAAGAAAGCGCCGCAACGATGCGCGAATCGCTCGCGGCGCTGGCCATGCTTTCGGCTCCCGGCGCAGCGCCGCAGATCGTCCGTTCGGGCGAAACCTCGCTGGAAGGCCTGGTCCGCGAAATGCTGCGTCCGGCGCTGGCCGAATGGCTGGATCACAACCTGCCGCAGATGGTTGAAAAACTGGTCGCCGCAGAAATCGCGCGCATCGTGGGCAAGAAGGGCTGATCGGCTCAGCCGCGCGCATGGCCAGGCCCGATCCCGCGCTGCTTGATCCTGCGCGCTACCCCTTTGGCAACGCCGTAACCACGCGGTTTGCCGATCTTGATCCCAATGGGCACATCAACAACGTGGCAATGGCCGCCGTGTTCGAAGATGCGCGGCTGCGATTCATCACCGCAGTGGGCATGCCAAAGAACTCCGACGGCGCGCGCTTCATGGTGGCCAACGTCAACATCGATTATCTGGCCCAGGCCTATTACCCGGCCGGCCTCGAATGCCGCGTCGGCGCGTTGCCCGGCGGGCGCAGCAGCTGGAGCCTCAGGCAACTGCTGCTGCAGGATGCCCGCCCGGTGGCGACCGCGCACGTCACGATCGTGTTTACGGATGGCGAGCGGCCGAAGCCGATCGATCCCGCCCTTCGCGAAAGGCTTGATGCATGGCTGATCCGGTGAAGCCTGATGAACTGACGCTGGCGCGGCAGGCGGTCGAAGGGCTGGGCGGTTTTGCCCCGCAGCGCCATATCCTGCTCTGCGCCGGGCCAGACAAGGACAAGTGCGCCCCGCGCGAGGCGGGCGATGCGGCGTGGAATTTCCTCAAGCGGCGGCTGGGCGAGCTGAAGCTGGGCGGGCCGCAAGGCGTGCTGCGCAACAAGGTGGGATGCCTGCGCGTCTGCGCGGCAGGGCCGGTGGCGCTCGTCTATCCTGACAACGTCTGGTACCATTCCTGCACGCCTGATGTGCTGGAACGGATCATTCAGGAACACGTGATCGGCGGCGTTCCGGTGGAGGAATACCGGCTTAGCCCGCCGGAATAACCGTCTCTATTTCCACCAATCATCGACGTGCTGCTCCAGCCCGTTGTCCACCGCCTCGTCGTGCCCGGTCCCGCTGGACAGGAACACGAGGCCCATCAGCGCCGACATCAGCATCATTGTGAAGCCGATGCCGAGCATCGCGGCGATATAGAGGTGGATCGAGACAAGGCCGACCGCCGCATAGAGATACCACGCCGCACCCGCCATCACCGCGAGCGTGACCAGCCCCATCCAGCGCAGCAGCCGGAAATAGCGGCCCCATGCAAACTGGGCGTAATCCGGATCATCGAGCGGCGATGAACGAACTTGGGGACGGACAGAGTTAGCCATGGCGCAGTTCATGCGCCGGGCGAAGGCCCATGGCAATTGCTTTCCCCGCCTGCCCTTTGGTGGCATGATTGCCGACTCGACAGGCATTGGAACGACTTGTCGGAGAAGCGGGAACTCCCCAAACGGGGGACAAGGAGGATGCCATGTCGATCGCGCTGCTGATCGCCGGCCGTTCGGGGGAGGTGTGGCACTGCCACGCTGATGATCTTGTCGCCGACGCCGTTGACACACTCGCCACACGCCGGATCGGGGCCTTGCCGGTCACCGATGCCGGAAACGCGGTAGCCGGGATATTT
>JAIXYF010000023.1 GCA_027490345.1 Novosphingobium sp. | reverse complement strand
GAACATCGAGGAAGGCGACACACTGGTGCTGGTGGTGCGCGGCACAAGGCTGAGCGCAGGCGCCATCTTTGGCATCCCTGCAGGGCCGGTGAAGCATGGGCGAACGTTTGTGAGGTGAGGTGGCGCCCGCCGCCGCCTCATTCTAGCGGAACTTCAGGCGGCGGCTCTTTTTCCGGCCGTCCTGCGGTGATGCAGCCGCGCGGCCCACCTCGGGCGGCGGCATCACCGAGGCGATCACGCTGTTCCTGAGCTGCGGATCGGCAAGATTCTCTGCATTCTTCAGCCGGATCGCTGCTGCGGCCTCATCATACAAAAACGGCAGAATGCAGTACCGGGTGCCCGAGATCATCGGCGTCGCCTCGTGCAGCAGCGAGCAGGAGAACACGACCGCACCGCCGGTGGGCGCGCGATAGGTGCGCGGGCCGTATTCCGGAAACCGCAGATCGCCGCCCTCGTAGTCTTCGGGATTGAGATTGATCCTCACGGCGAAGCGGCGGTGCGCTGTGCCCAGCGTGGTGTTGTCCTTGTGCGGACGGAAATGGCCACCCGTCTGTGCATCATAGGCCGCAATCAGATACCGCTCCATCCGCGTGACCTTGAACTGGAAGGCACGTTCGATCTGTGGGACGATCCGCCGGTTGATGCGATCCTGCAGCATCTTGCGCAGGTGCTCATCCTCGATGGTGCAATCGCTGCGCCGCTTGTGGCTGTAGTTGACGACGAGCTGCGTCTTTCCGGTTTCCGGATCGGTCTTCATGTAGCCGCTGTCTTCCAGACCGGTACGCTGCGCATAGGCGATGAATTCCCGGCACAGTTCAGGCTCGATCACATGCGGTATGGTCAGGACCGGGGCAGAAGCCAGCATGTCCGGAGCTTCGGGGCGCAAGCTTTCCAGCACTGCGCAGATCGTCTGGAAATGAGTTTGCGGGTCCGTCAGCGGGATGATCCGGCGCAGCCGCAAGCCGGGATCGAGCACCAGACTGCAGGGCGTTGCCGGAAAGCCCGCATCGCCGGTTTGGGCGGAAAGCCCGAACACACGCCGCAAGGCGCCGTCCATATCCCAGAACACGCGTACCCCGGGATAGCGCTCCCGCAGCTGCCCGTCCGCTTCATCCTCACGGTCGGCGGAAACAACGAAGGCGCAGGCGAACCGATCATCGAACGGGCCGGGTGTGTGGTACAGATCGTTTAGAAATGCGGCCGTTCCCGGCCACTGCGTGCTGCCGATGAACGAGAGCACGACATGCAGCCCCGCCACACTGTCAAACGCATAGTTCGGGTTGGCCAACCCGCGGGCAAAAAAGGACGGAACCGGATCGCCGGGTTGCAACATGGCAGCACACCACAAAAAGATGTTTGCCTCCCGCTTCGTTAATATCGCGAGATTCGGTTTCTGCCAAGATCCCGCTGCATCGCTCCTTTACCCATGCGCCCCGAAATGGTTCGCAATCGCAGCTGATATCCGCAGATTCAGCGCATGCGCCCGCTCGATGGGATCGATGAAAAGCGCCCTGAACGCGACATATTCCTCGTCGCGGATATCGGGATAATCGGTCGCCATTGCCACCACGAAATCCCCGATCTCGGGCACCGCCCCACCCTAAAGCATGAAATCCCCCGCCTCGAGCTGCCCGGCGAAGCTGATCACCACAAACGCATGTTCCACCCCGGCATCGTTGTCCGTGCTCAGTTGCACCTGCCATAGGATCGGATTGTTGTTCAGCTTCACAATCCGAAGTTCACCCGGCGTGTTGGCATGGAACGCATTGGTGCCGATGAAGGTAAAGTTCTGGTTTCCGGCAAGGATGCGGTTGGCATCAACGCCGTTCAGGTTGATCTTGTCGCCTTCGCCTCTCGCAAAATCACGAATAAAATCGGCAGAAAAAGGGTTTGCGGCGGTATAAGTGCCAAAGTCACCGCCGCTGGTGAACACAAAGGTGTCGGCCCCTGCGCCGCCCTGATGGTTGTCGAGCCCTGCACCGCCGGTCAGCCGATCGTTGCCTATACCACCGGAAAGACGATCATTTCCGGAATTGCCGAATAGCTGATCAACACCCAGCCCGCCCAGAATGTAATCGTTGCCGTTTCCGCCCCGAACGGTGTCATCTCCTGCGCCGCCGCTCAGAATGTCGTCGCCATCATTTCCGCTGATGGAATCATCCCCGGCCAATCCATAGACGGTGTCATTGCTGGCACCTCCGCTGATCTTGTCATTCCCGCCCCAGAAAGCGGCATTCAACCCGTCCAGATCGCCATCGCGAACCAGTTCCTGGAACGTGGAAAGGCCAAGCGAAACCGCGCTGAAGATTGTGTCCCCGCTCCGCAGCCCGTTGATCACGCCTGCAGATGGCAATGTGAAGCCAGCATTCGAAAGAAATTCGATCTTGTCGCCGCCAGCGAATGTGTAAGTCAGCATCCGCTTGTCGGCACTGAGCTGCAGAGGCCCCGCTTGATCAAACTGGAATCGGGCTAGGGTGCCTTCAACGAACAGATTGCCCCACGTATCGCCCACGAGCGCAGTTGTTGTTGCATTTGTCATTACAGTCTCCCCCATAGTGCAGCAAGGCATCTATAACGACATCGAGACAACTGAACAAACAAACAAGAAAGACTCACCCATGCGCCCCGAAATGGTTCGCAATCGCCGCTGAAATCCGCAAATTCAGCGCATGGGCCCGCTCGATGGGATCAATGAAGCGCGTGCGGATCGCGCCGTACCCTTCGGCGCGGTTGTCCGGGTAGTCGGTGGGTTCGTTCACCGGGAAGTCCTCGATTTCCGGCTCCACAACCGGATAGGCGCGCCGCAGCTGCGCCAGCGCCTCGTCCACCCGCAGCGAGAGGACCATTTCGAGGACGTCCTCGCGGCTCACGTCGTTGGAGCGGCTGAACGGCGGCACCTGCACCGCGCGCAGGAACATGTGCATGAGCAGCGCCAGGCGCAGCGCCTGCAGCAGGGCGATGGTGCGGCGCTGCTCGTCCTGCGCGGCGCTGCGGCGCTCCTCACCCGCCCGTTCGCCGGGGATCATCGCCAGCAGCCGGTGCAGCTTCATCCAGTCCACCCTGAGGCGCGAGGCCAGACGCCGGAAAACGCCCGCGCGGTCGTCCTTGGTCAGGTATTCCGCCAGCGCGAGGCAAGCGTCCTCAAGGCTCGTCTCGGTGCCGCGATAGGGCCGGCTCGCCCAGTAGGCCGAATTGAACAGCTCGCCAAAACAGGCCACCGTCTTGATCGAGGCAAGGCCATTGGCCGCGCGCAGCAGCCGCACCAACTGCCGTCCGCGCGCACTGCGGCCCAGCAGTTCGGCCACCGCCTCGGTCTCCTCGCCCGCCGCGATCCCGGCGCCCGCAATCACGTTCACCGGATAGCCGATCTGCTGCAGGATCGCATTATGCGGGATCGCGCGGATTTGCCGCAGGCTCATCGTGCGGTCGCTGGCGATATCCGATTGCCGCCGCGAAACCCGGCTGCCGGTCGTCTTGAGCATGCCAAGGCCAAATGCCGTCACGGCCCGCGCGTAAGTCACGCTTTCCAGCTGCTCGCGCTGCACGCGCCGAATTGCGCGGTAGAAATCGAGCGAAAGATCGGTGCGGTCATAGAACGGATCGGCATGAGCCTCTCCGCGCAAGGCCTCTTCCGCCTCGATGATCCGCGTCAGAGTCGCCAGCGCCAGTTCGTCCGAGCGGAAGAACAGATACCCGTCCCCGCCCTGAAAGCTCGCCTCGGCCTCCAACGCAATGTCCGCCTTGGCAAAGCGCCCCCGCGCCCAGCGGCTGAGCGGCCAGGTCAGCCGGTCTTCCAGCCCCGAAGGATGCGCCCCGCGCCCCATGCTCTCGCCGTGGGTGTTGAACACCAGCGCCGCCACATCGGTCAGCCCTGCCGCCTTCATCGCGGCGGCCAGCCGCCCCTGCAGGCGCTCGATCGCCAGCGCCGCCGGGATCTGCCCCATGAACCGCCCGGCGTCCGAGAACCCCGTCTGGATCGCCAGCCGCCCGCGCTGGCGGATATAGTCGCGGTAGGCAGGCTCGGCCAGCAGCGCCTCAATAAACCGGCCGCCATGCTCCAGCGCCGCTTCGGTCTCGAACAGCGGCGAGACATCCACCTTGCCATCGATCCCCAGCAGCCGCGCGAAATAGAGCGCCGCGAGCACCGTCTGCGGCTGTTCACATTCGGCGATCAGCATGCGGATCGGCGCATCGGCATCAATGTGATGGAGGATCTGCGCCATCACGAGGAACTGGCGCATCGCGGTCGAGGTTTCGATGGCCAGCGCCGCGAAATTGGCGCGCAGCGGCTTCACCTCGGCCAGCAGCTCGCGCAGCTTGGATAGCGCGCTCTTGCTGGCAAGATCCATCGTGCCTTCGGGATCGATCCGCCGCCTGAGGGCATTGAGTAGCTGCGAAGCGTTCACCCGGAAATGGATCCAGCCCATCCCCAGCCCGTCCGCCCGCATCGCGCCCGCCAGCACGGCAAGCGCAATCGCATCATCGCCCTCCGCTGCCTTTGCTTCGGCTTCCAGCGCGGCGATCACGGGTGTGAGCGACAGCAGCTTGTCCGGATGCTCCGCCGTCAGCGCATTAGCCGCCGCCGCGAGCGCATCAGGCTCCGCGCCCAGCCCGGTGAAGCGCGCCGCCATGTCTGCCGCGTGCGCCGCCGCGCCGCGCAAAGTGGCAATCAGCGCGTGTTCGGGCCGCACTGCCGCCAACTGCGCGCCGTAGCTTTCCAGCCGCCGTGCCTTCTCCATCAAGCGGTAAGCCACCGACGTGGACCACGAAATGTCGGTCCGCCCGTCCATGTCATAGCCGACCCAGCTGGCAAACCGGAACGGCAG
>JAIXYF010000053.1 GCA_027490345.1 Novosphingobium sp. | reverse complement strand
GATCTCCTGCGCTTGCCGACGCAACTTTCCGCTGCCAGCTAACGTAAAACTCCCCCCCCCTTTCCAATCATTTATATCCAATCATCAATCGCCCCCATGCCTCCCGAAGTCCAGCCTCCGCCCCGCCTCCTTCTCGGCGCATCCCTGCTGTTCTGGGGTGCCATGAGCGGCAACGCGGCGTTGGGACTGATCACCGCACTGCTCCTTGAGGGAGCGAACTGGATCCGCTTCCGCTGGGACTTCGATCACATCGCCGACTGCAAGATCATCATGCTAGTGGTTCGAGACGAGCCCTTGCCGCTTGACGCCGATCCGGTAGGCGCCATCGGACGGCGCGGTGGAGAGCGTATAGGTTCGCAGCACCGGTTCGGCGGCGCCTTGCAGGCGCACGCGGATGGGCAGGTGTTGGCCCGCTTCATGCGCCGTGATGCCGTTGGCATCGGCAGGTTCAAGATGGAACGAGCGAATGACGCTGCTTTCATCGACAATCCGCGTGATGCAGAATGGGCGCCAGCGGCTGCGCAGGCTGTCTGCCGCGATCCGGTCTGCCGCGTGCTGCCAATCGCCCGTCATCAGGCTATTGGGGGACCACCCATCGGCCTGCAGGGCAAAGCACAGCGGCAAGGCGGCCGGCCGCAGCACCACCTTGCGCGGGCGGAACAGCCAAAGCCGCTCGGCACCCTGAAAGGCGGCAATCTCGGCGGAATCGAAAAGCACTTCGGCATCGCCGGTCATGTGCAGCATGTCGCCGGTGGCAAAATCGGGGAAGACCAGCCCCGCCTTGGGGTTCAGCAGAAAATTGCCGAGCGTGTTGAAGTGGAGATTTCCGGCAAAATCGGGAATGGTCAGCGAACCAACCGCATTGATCGGAACAAAGCCCGCCTTGCCGCCGCGGTGCGCTGCATCGACATGGCGGCCCTGCGCATCGTCCACATAAGACGCGACGAAGAACGTATCGGCAGCTTGGATCATCGCGCAGGCCCGGGAGCGCGCGCTGCAGTTAGGCGTCAGCGAACCGGAATTGCGCGCGCTTGCGATCCGGGCAAAAGCCATTCTTGCGTCGAGGAAGCTGTGATCCGCCTCCTTGCGCGCCTGCTGCGCGTGAACTGGCCTGCGTCCGGTTGGGCCCCGATGCGCTTGGCGAACTGCTGCACGGGTCAGACTACGGCGATATCATGCCGGAAGCGCTGCTGCAGATCCTGTGATCATGCCCGGATCGGCGCAGGATGTGCCTCTGCGGCTAGACTTGAGCGCAGTGATGCCACGCCGTGTCCGGCGTTGGGACGCGCATGCGCGCACGCATCTCTTGCCCAAATTCAGGCTTGGACAGAAGGATCAGGATACGCTTGTGCATCAACCCGCCCCCCTGCAGCGGCGTCTAGCCGACGATCAGAAAGTCGCTCCAGACCAGCGCAGGATGCTCGCTCAGGCCAAACTGCGCGAGCTTGACGGGATTGCGGCCATCCGGCCCTTCCGCATCATAGTACAGCGTGCCAGTCGCGGTGTCATAAATCAGGAACTGGCCGTCTTCCACCGCGCGGACCGCACCGTCTCCGGCGCGAAAAGCATCGGGACTGATCTTGCCCGCACCGTCAAAATCCGTGAACACATCCAGCGAAAGCACGATCTTGTCGCTCTCGTCACGGCTGAAATCCGTGATCCGGTCGGCATTCTTGATCGAGCTTGGGGCAGTCGAGAACACAAACCGGTCCGCGCCTTCGCCGCCCGTCAGCACGTCGTTGCCTCTGCCGCCATCCAGCGTATCATCGCCGCGACCGCCATCCAGCACATTGCGCTTTTCGTTGCCGGTCAGCGCATTGTCCAAAGCATTGCCGTTGCCATTGATCGGGCGATCACCGAGCAGGATCAGCTTCTCGACATGGGGGCTGAGCGTGAAGCTGGCCGTGGCGCGCACGACATCGTTGCCCCCGCCGGCCAGTTCAGCCACGCGGTCGCGGATGCTGTCGACAAGATAGACATCGCTGCCTTTCCCGCCAATCATCCGGTCACCGCCGCTCCCCCCGTCGAGCAGATCGCTGCCGGCCCCGCCGTACAGCGTGTCGTTGCCGTTATCGCCCCGCAGGCTATCATTGCCGGTCTCGCCCGAGAGGTAATCATTGCCGGCCGCGCCGATCAGCGTGTCTGATCCGCCGTCACCAAACAGCTGGTCGCGGCCCCGGTTGCCGGTCATGATGTTGTCAAGCCCGTTGCCCAAGCCGAGATGCGAGCGCGCCGTGATGAACGTCAGGTTCTCGACATTGTCCGCCAGCTTATATCGGCGCATCGCAACGAGCGCGATGTCAGTCCCTTCGTCCAGCCGCTCAACCAGCTGATCAGCCGTGTTTTCAACGATATAGGTGTCGTTACCAAGGCCGCCGACCATGCGGTCGCCGGCGTCGCCGCCGCTTAGCCGGTCATTGCCGTCCAAGCCGAGCAGCGTATCCTTGCCGCGGCCGCCATAGATCAGATCCCGATCCGCGCTGCCCGTCAGCTCGTCGCTTGCCGCTGTTCCGCTGATGGTCCTGGCCATGGCTCATTCCTCTTTTGCATTGCTGGCAGGCAGGCGCGATGCGGGGGCCACAAAGGCCAGCACGCGCAATTCCCTCAGGAACAGCCCTGCCCCGCGATTGTTGCAGAAGGACTACAGCAGACCGGCGCGCCTGCCTCAGAGCACCAGATCGCCGGCCGCCAAAGTCAGCGCGCCATCCAGCCGGAGCAGGAAATCCGCCTGGCCGTCGCCGTTGGTATCGCCTGAAAGCAGGGTCATCGTGCCATCAATCACCGCGCGCAACTGGCCCGCCACATTGCCGAAGGCCTGTGAACCGATGAAGGTGAACGCATCGTTGGCAGTTCCGCTTCCGGCCCGGGCGTCGATGGCGGACAAGTCGATGCGGTCTGCATCCGCCCGGCTGAAGTCCGCGATCCTGTCGGCGGTGCTCGCGGTCAGCCCGCCAAAATCGCTGCGGGCGAAACGGAACGTATCGGCCCCGCTTCCGCCCTGCAGAAAATCGGCCCCGCCCCCGCCCGAGAGGATGTCTGCGCCGCCGCCGCCCCAAAGCAGATTGGCGCCCGCGTTGCCGGTCAGCCGGTCGGCATGGGCCGATCCGGTGAGATTTTCGATTCCGCTCAGCGTGTCGATCCCGGCGGCCAGCGTATCCTGCGCACCGCTCAGCCCGAGATGGACTTTCACGCCTGCACCGGCATTGGCATAGCTTGCCGTATCGATTCCGCTGCCACCAGCGATCCGGTCGTCGCCGCCGCCGCCTATCAGCACATCGGCGCGGGTGCTGCCGTTCAGCCGATCGGCAAAGGCACTGCCAATCACGACTTCGATCTCGAAGATGCGGTCCTGACCGATCCCTGCCGCATCGCCTGCTGCCGTACCTGCGGCCGTTCCCTGCGCAAGGTTGACCGTAACCCCGGCCTTTGCTCCGGCATAGCTGAGCGTATCATAGCCGATATCGCCGCTAAACCTGTCGTTGCCCGCATCGTTGCCGCCGAGGAAAGTATCATCGCCGCTGCCGCCGTTGGCGATGTCATTGCCCGCACCGCCGTGGAATTTGTCGTTGCCGGCCGCGCCGTTCATCACATCGTCGCCGCCATTGCCTTTCAGCCTGTTGTTCGCGGCGTTCCCGCCGATGATATCATTGCCCGCACCTCCGATCGCGTTTTCGATCGTGCAGTTGAACGCGATGCCGATATTCGCGTCGAGCGTTGTCGTGGGATAGGCCAGCGCCGAATAGCGCCCCGCCACCAGCGTGATCGTGCAGCCCAGCGCAAAGGTGCTGACATCGAGCGTATCGTTGCCGCCGGCATCCCAGATCGTCTGATAGACCGGCTGATCGGGCGTGAAGGCATAGACCGAGTTGCCGGTGTTCTTCGACATGTTGGCGCCATAGATCTTCTGCACCGCCGCAATGTCATAAACCCCGGGGGTCACGATGATGTATTGCGCCTCGCTGGTCCCCGGCTTGAAGAAGAAATCGCCCTTGGGCGAGGTATACGACATGATCGTGTAGCGCGCGTCGTCAAACCCTTCGGGCATGATGATGCCCTGGAAGGGGTGATCGAGCCCCAGCGCATGGCCGATTTCGTGCATCATTGCGGTGAAATCATAGGTGAAGGGCTGGAAGGTGCCGTCCTTGATCGATGGTTCGATCCAGATATCCCCGTGTGAGGGATCGCGGCCATCGCTGAAGATCTTGGTATAGCCCCAGAAGTCGCTCGACACTTCCGACGAGAAGGCAATGCGGATATCGCCCACCACGCCCGCTGCGGTTTCCGCCACTTTGGTGAATCTGATATTGGCCACATCGGCCCAGCGCTGAAAGGCCAGATTAATGCCCGCAATCTGCGCATTGGTCACGCCGAAATGCTGCGCGGCGCTCGGCTCGGCGCCATAGCTGTCGGTAAACCGAGAGGCGAGCCCGTTCAGGAATGGAAAGCTGTAGCTGACCTGCGTCATTCCGCCCAAGACGGTTGCCCACTTGGTGCGGAAATAGTCTTCCGGCGAATAGAGCGAATCGATAAACGGATTGCCGGTCAGGTCGAACCCGGCGGCAGGTGCGTTCTGGTTGAACAGGGTCATCGCACGCTTCCCATCATTCGGGCCCCATCACCCCTAGCGGATTCGGCCTTGCGCTCTGCATAACCCGCCACATGGCAAGGCCCCTCATGGAAAATGGTCCAGATCCGTGGCCGCTGCATAAGCGCTCGCCCAAGCCCACTGGAAGTTGTAGCCGCCCAGCCAACCCGTCACGTCGACCGCCTCGCCAATGGCATAGAGCCCCGGAACCGCCTGCGCACCCATCGTGCGCGAGGAAAGGCCTGCGGTGCTGATCCCCCCTGCCGTTACTTCGGCCTTGGCAAAGCCCTCGCTGCCGCTAGGCATGAAGCTCCACCGCCGCAGCCGCGCTTCGGCCGCGCGCAGGGCCTTGTCCTGCGTCTGGCCCAGTTCACCCGCCAGCCCGACATGTTCGGCCAGCTGCCCCGCAAGCCGCTCGGGCAAGGCGCCGCCCAGCGTCCGAGCCAGGCTTGCGCGCGGCCGCTCGCGCTTCATCGCCAGCAACCAATCTTGCGGCGATGCTGGCAGGAAATCGATATCGACGGTGCCGCCGGGACGCCAATACGAGGACACCTGCAGGATCGCCGGGCCGGACAGCCCCCGGTGGGTAAACAGCGCCGCCTCGCGGAACGCCGCCTTGCCGCAGCGCGCGACCACTTCCGCCGAAACCCCTGAAAGCTCGCGGAACAGGGCGTCCTCCCCCGCCAGCGTCAGCGGTACTAGCGCCGGGCGCGGCTGCACCACCTTGAGACCGAACTTGCGCGCAAGGTCATAGGCAAAGCCGGTGGCCCCCATCTTGGGGATCGAAGGCCCGCCGGTTGCGATCACCAGCGCGGGCGCCGCCAATGTCTGCGCGCCGAAACCCACGCGAAACAGGCCATCGGCATGATCGACCGCACCGACCGGCTGCCCGCAGCGCACGTCCACCCCGCCGATGGCACACTCTTCCAGCAACATGGCCACGATCTGCTTGGCCGAACCATCGCAAAACAGCTGGCCCAGCGTCTTTTCATGCCAGGCAATGCCATAGCGCTCCACCAGCGCGATGAAATCTGCGGGGCTATAGCGGCTCAGCGCCGAGCGCGCGAAGTGGGGGTTTTCGGACAGATACCGATCCGGCGCGGTGTGGAGATTGGTGAAATTGCACCGCCCTCCCCCCGAAATCAGGATCTTCTTGCCCGGCGCATCGGCATGATCGAGCAACGCAACACGCTTGCCGCGCTGCCCCGCCAGCCCTGCACAAAACAGCCCTGCCGCCCCGGCGCCAAGAACAATCACATCATGGCTGGGGACCATGCCCGCACGATCAGATATGGATCGCGCGCCCGTATGCCGCCAGCACGCTTTCGTGCATCATTTCCGAAAGCGTGGGATGCGCAAACACCGTGTGCATCAGCTCGGCCTCGGTCGTCTCGAGCGTCTTGCCCACGACATAGCCCTGAATGAGCTCGGTCACTTCTGCGCCAATCATGTGCGCCCCCAGCAGCTCGCCAGTTGCCGCGTCGAACACTGTCTTGATGAAGCCCTCGGCCTCGCCCAGCGCAATCGCCTTGCCATTGCCGATGAACGGGAAAGTGCCAACCTTGACCTCGTGCCCGGCTTCCTTGGCCTTCGCTTCGGTCAGCCCCACGCTGGCAACCTGCGGATGGCAGTAGGTGCAGCCCGGGATGTTGAGGCGGTCCATCGGGTGCGGATGCACCTCGGTGTTGCCCAGCGCTTGCGCAATGGCTTCGGCGGCGATCACGCCTTCATGGCTCGCCTTATGCGCCAGCCACGGCCCCGGCGTCACGTCGCCGATGGCCCAGACGCCGGGCACATTGGTGCGGCCATAGCCATCAATGGCGATGACCCCGCGCTCCGCCGCCACGCCCAGCGCTTCAAGGCCGATATTCTCGGTGTTGGGCACGATGCCCACCGCCACGATCACATGGCTGAAATCGTGCTCGGCGGCCGCGCCGTCCTTACCTTTGATCTTCGCCTTCACGCCTGCCGCGCTCGTGGCAATGCTCTCCACGCCCGCGCCCGTGAGGATTGTGATCCCCTGCTTGGTCAGCGACTTTTCCAGGAACGCGGACACATCGGCATCTTCCACCGGCACGATCCGGTCCATCATCTCGACAACCGTGACGTCGGCGCCCATGTCGTTATAGAAACTGGCGAATTCGATGCCGATTGCGCCCGAGCCGATCACCAGCAGCTTCGTCGGCATGGCTGGCGGCACCATCGCGTG
>JAIXYF010000207.1 GCA_027490345.1 Novosphingobium sp. | reverse complement strand
TCCAATCCGGTTACGCCGCTGCTCGATACGGTTGATACACCTGTCGACCTTCGCAAACTTCAGCCTTCGCAATTGCGCCAGCTCGCAGATGAATTGCGCGAGGAAATGATCGCCACCGTCGGCCAGACCGGCGGGCACCTCGGCTCCGGTCTGGGCGTGGTCGAGCTGACCACTGCGATCCACTATGTGTTCGAAACCCCGCGAGACCGGCTGATCTGGGATGTGGGCCATCAGGCCTATCCGCACAAGATTCTGACTGGCCGCCGCAGTCGCATGCGCACCCTGCGCCAGGGTGGCGGCCTTTCCGGCTTCACCAAGCGCAGCGAGAGCGAATACGATCCGTTCGGTACAGCGCATTCCTCCACCTCGATCTCGGCGGCGCTGGGTTTTGCAGTAGCCAACAAGCTGGCGGACCAGCCGGGCAAGGCCATCGCGGTGATCGGCGATGGCGCGATGAGCGCGGGCATGGCCTACGAGGCAATGAACAATGCCGCTGCGGCCGGCAACCGCCTCGTCGTGATCCTCAATGACAACGACATGTCGATTGCGCCGCCGGTGGGCGGGCTGTCGGCCTATCTTGCCCGGCTCGTGTCCTCGCGGCCGTTTCTTGAACTGCGCGAAATGTTCAAGGCGATCTCGCGCCGCCTGCCCGAACCGCTCCACAAGGCCGCACGCAAAACCGACGAATTCGCCCGCGGCATGGCCATGGGCGGCACCTTGTTCGAGGAACTGGGCTTCTATTATGTCGGCCCGATCGACGGGCATAATCTCGATCAGCTGATCCCGGTGCTGGAAAACGTGCGCGATGCCGCCGAAGGGCCGTGCCTCGTCCATGTCGTCACGCAGAAGGGCAAGGGCTACGCTCCGCCTGAGAATGCAGCTGACAAGTATCACGGCGTGCAGAAGTTCGATGTGATCACCGGCGAACAGGCCAAGGGTGCAGCTGGCCCGCCAAGCTATACCAACGTCTTTGCCCTGGCGCTGATGGCCGAAGCCGCGCGTGACAGCACTGTTTGCGCGATCAACGCAGCAATGCCTTCGGGCACCGGGCTCGACAAGTTCGCCAAGGCCTATCCTGATCGCCACTTCGATGTCGGCATTGCCGAACAGCACGCGGTGACGTTCGCCGCCGGGCTGGCCGCGCAGGGGATGCGTCCGTTCTGCGCGATCTATTCGACATTCCTCCAGCGCGCCTATGATCAGGTCGTGCATGATGTGGCGATCCAGAATCTGCCGGTGCGCTTTGCGATTGACCGCGCGGGGCTGGTGGGTGCCGACGGCGCGACTCACGCCGGGTCGTTCGACGTGACTTACCTTGCCACGCTGCCCAATCTGGTGGTTATGGCCGCAGCAGACGAGGCGGAGCTGGTCCATATGGTCCACACCGCCGCGCTGCACGATAGCGGCCCGATCGCGTTCCGTTATCCGCGCGGCAACGGCGTGGGCGTGCCTTTGCCCGAAGTTCCCGAGCGGCTGGAAATCGGCAAGGGCCGTGTGGTGCGTGAAGGCAGCAAGGTGGCCATCCTGTCACTCGGCACCCGGCTGGCAGAGGCGCTGAAGGCAGCCGATCAGCTTGATGCCAAGGGGCTTTCCACCACGGTGGCGGACTTGCGCTTTGCCAAACCGCTCGATGAAGCGCTGATCCGCCGGCTGATGGCCTCGCATGATGTCGTCGTCACGGTGGAAGAAGGCTCGATCGGCGGGCTGGGCGCACACGTGCTGACCATGGCGAGTGACGAAGGGCTGACCGATGCTGGCCTGCGCATCCGCACTATGCGTCTGCCCGACGTGTTCCAGGATCACGATTCGCCGGACAAGCAGTATGATACTGCCGGGCTGAATGCCCCGCAGATCGTCGATACCGTGCTGAAGGCGCTGCGCCACAACAGCGCCGGGGTCCAGGAAGCGCGCGCCTGATCGGCGCGCGCGGGCCGCTGCGCTGCGATCAGAGCTGTTCGAGCCAGAGCCCACAGCCCGGCGGGCACGAGGGCCGTCTTGAGATGGGCCCACGTCAGAAGCAGCCAGACCGGCAGCGCTGCAACCCAATAGAACCCCAGTGCGCCAAAGGCTGAGGGTTTGGGGAGAAACGAAGTGCGCTGCATCCACACCCGCCAGTCACGACCATAAAGCGCCGCTTTCTTGGCATCCTGCCCGCGCGAACCGATCACTGCGAGCGCGGTGACCCCTCCCGCCAGCAAGATCGAACGCGCGCTGGGCGCGACCAGAATGTGCGCCACGCCCCATAGCGTGAACGCAGCCATCATGGGATGGCGGGTCACCTTGAAGGCGCCATGTGGCAGCCGGGTTGAAAGGCCCGAGACATCCGTGCCCGCCAGCGCCGGGTTCCCTGCGAACGACGCCAGAAACAGGGCGGATGCCACGAAAGTCAGCAGCGAGGCCAATACCCATGGAACCAGCGCCTGCCCGTCCCACAATTGCGGACCGGCCGATGCGTTGCCGAATGCGATCACGGCGCCGCTGAACGTGACCAGCGAAACGATTGAATAGACCCCAAGAAAGCCCTTCTGACCGAATTGGCGCACCAATCCGGGGCGCAGCGGGTGCGACATCAGCAGGTGCGATCCGATGAACGCGGCCATGCCAGCGGCGAGCAGAAGCGTTGCTTGCTCCATTGAGCAGTCCCTCCCTTTTGTTGCCGTCCGGACGCCGCACGACGGCCGGATCAGCGCCTATTCATACGCTTTGGGCAGGGCGCCTTCTTGCGGACGGCGATACCTCTGACGCAATCTTGACTGGTGGCTTACCAAGGATTGGGGCCTTCCGTCGATGTATATCGCAACCGGAGAGGAAGCTACTTCAAGCGGATCACCGTCCCACAGCACCACATCGGCGGCAAGTCCGGGCTTCAGGCTGCCGAACGTGGCACCTTCGCTCAGGATTTCGGCCGGGATGGACGTGATGGCCGCCAGTGCCTGCCCCCAGCTCAGCCCGGTGGCCCCCGGAACGCGCGAAAGGCCGACGAGGTTGCCAGCATATTGCGGCGCATAGCGCGGCTGATCGCCATCATAGAACCCGCCGAGCGCGACCTTGACCCCGGCTGCCGTCATCCGCCCGATGTTGGACTGGGTTGCGGCCAGTGTCTCAAACCGGTCGGGCAAGTCTGCCAGTGCATTGGCCAGCACCGGGACTTTGGCGGCGGCCAGTTCGCCCGCCACGCGCCAGCCTTCGCCTCCGCCCACGATAACCAGCCGCAGCGCGGGAAACTCGCGTCCCAGCGCCAGCACGCCGCGAATATCGGCGGCCCGCTCTACATGAACGAACAGCGGCTGGTTGCCTGTCACCACCGGGATCAGGGCGGCTGCATCAAGCCGGGTTAGCAGAGCATCGCCGGGCTGGCCGGGCGCCGGTTCGCTCGTATCCTTGGCGGGTTTGCGCTGTGCCAATTCGCGGGCTTCGCGCAGGGCATTGCGCAGCAGGGCCTGCGCCGCCATGCGGCTGCCCCCGGCCAGATCGGCCCCGCGTTCGCCCAGTTCGACCAGTTGGAAGGCGCGGGGGTGCACCATCACCGGCCCGGTCTGCGCCAGATCGATCACCGCGCCTTGCCCGGCAAAGATGGCATTGGCGGCAGAAGGCGCCACGCCCGCACGCGTAACCCCGCCGGCCCGGCTGACGGCGACGGGAGGCGCGTCGGGATCAATGGCTAGCGAAGCATCGAGCGCGGCCGAGAAGCGCGCCGTGCTGGCCGAGGCATCGTTGCTTTCGTCGACATCGCCCACATCGAGCAGACCAAGGTCGGTCATCGCGGAAACCAGCCCGGGCGTGACCCATTTGCCAGTGCCGTCGATCACAGCCATGCCCGCCGGGATCGCCACATCCTTGCCCGCAGCGACGATCTTGCCGCCGCGCACCACCACTGCGCCGCCAGCGATAGGCGCGCTGCCATCACCGATGGCCACCACTGCGTTGGTGATCGCAAAATCGCCGGAGGGGAGCATGGCGGGGGCATCGGCGGCGCGCACCGAAGCGGCCGTGCCGCCCAGCATCAACGCGGCGGCGGCCAGAAACGGGAAGCGGCGGTTCATTTCACGTCTCCCTCGCCGGGCAGGCCCAGCTCGAAATCGCTCACCGGACGGCGCCGTGGATCGGCCGCGTCAAACAGCAGCGCGCCATCGACCCACACCTTTTCGGGCCGCGCGTAGACCGACAGTGGATGGCTGTTCCACAGCACAACATCGCCCATCTTGCCGGGCGCAAGGCTGCCGGTTTCGGTGTCAATGCCCATCGCCTTTGCCGGATTGAGCGTGATCCAGCGGATCACCTG
>JAIXYF010000394.1 GCA_027490345.1 Novosphingobium sp. | reverse complement strand
TCGGCCCTGCAATGAGCGCCAGCGGCGGCCTGGAAACTGAATGATTGGCTGCATCAGAAGGGGAAAGATCAGTGCTCATCGCACGTCTGATAGCAGAGCAAGAGACGCTTGGTGACAATCTTGCGCTGGCCATGGAGCAGATCGAGGACGCGGGCTGGGAAGTGGCCGGGGCCGGGATGCTGGCCGAATGCGATGATGTGGTGGAACTGGAGCTGATCGAGGAGGCCAAGGCCCCCGATGCGGGCGCGGTTCGGCGCATTCTGGAGCAGTGCTTTCCGGTGTGCGACCTGCTGATTTCCGCGCAGCCGATCGAAGTGCCGCAGCTGTTTGTCTCCGACATGGATTCGACCATGATCGGTCAGGAATGCATCGATGAACTGGCCGATTTTGCTGGGCTGAAGGACCGGATCGCAGCGATCACCGAGCGCGCGATGCGCGGCGAACTCGATTTTGCCGCCGCGCTGGCCGAGCGCGTGGGGCTGCTGAAGGGCCTTTCGGAAAGCGCGATTGCGCAGTGCCTGGCAGAGCGCATCCGCCCGATGGCGGGCGCGCAGACGCTGGTGGCGACGCTGAAGGCGAGGGGCTGCCGCACGGTGCTGGTGACCGGCGGCTTCCATGCCTTTGCCGATCCGGTGGCGGCGCAATTGGGCTTTGAACATGTCGTGGCGAACCGGCTGGGCGTGGCAGACGGGGTACTGACGGGCGAGGTGGTTGGCGCCATCGTGGACAGCGCGGTCAAGCGGCAGGTGCTGCTGGATGAAGCGGGGCGGCTGGGCGAGGGCGCACGTTCGCTGGCGACCGGCGACGGCGCGAACGACATTCCGATGCTGGAAGCCGCGACGCACGGCATTGCCTATCGCGCCAAGCCCAAGGCGCGCGCGGCGGCGGACGGCTGGATCGAACACGGCGATCTGACCGGGATCCTTTTGCTCTACGGGATTGCGCGCGAGCACTGGGTGCCATGATCCTGATGTGGTCTTGACGCGATATTAACACTGGTGTTAGTACGGCAGCGGAACCTGATTCTGCGGAGGCCTGCGTGAACGCCCTTGCTGCCACTTTCGAAGCCGATACCTCGCGTGATTTCCTCGGCCTCCCGCTTTATGACGAGCGCCGCCCGAAACTGAAGCTGCGCCCTGCACGCGCGCTGCATCATTTCCGCGAACTGCTGAAGGACAAGGAAAACACCGAGGAGGTGTTCCGCATCTTCGAATCCCTGCCGTGGAAGGATCTGCGCAAGGCCGGTGAGCGGTTCCTGACGTCGGAGAAAGGGATGGACCTGCGCGTGCGCGAGCCGTTCCTCCCCGCCATCCTTGATGATCACGCGGCGCTGCGCCGGATGCCGGAAGGCTCGCTCGCTCATGCCTATTGCGATTTCATGGAAGGCGAAGGGCTGACCGCGCAGGGCCTGGTTGACGAGTTCGACCGTTTTGCCGCAGACAAGCCCAACTATAACGACCAGTTCAAGTGGTATATGAACCGCATGCGCGATGTGCATGATATGCTGCATGTTCTGACTGGCTATGGCCGCGATTCGCTGGGCGAGGCTTGCGTGCTGGCATTCACCTACAGCCAGCAGCCTTCGCCGGCGCACCTTTTCATCGGCTATATGGCCGGGCTCAATATCCGCAAGCAGGTCGAGAGCAGCGCCCCCGTGCTGCGCGCGATCCGCGAGGCGCAAGGGCTAGGCAAGGCCTGCCCTCGCATTGCCGAGCTGGCGATCACCGATCTGTTGCCGATGCAGTTGGAAGATGTGCGCCGCAAGCTGAACATCACGCCCGCGATGCACTACCGCGCTGCGCATGCGGTGTGGGGTTCGATGGGGGTCAACCCCTATGATCTGCTGGGCAGTAAGGCGGCGTAAGCAGCCCCTCCGACAGCGGCTGTGCCCGCTGCCACCTCCCCATTTGGGCTTCGCCAAAATGGGGAGGAAGAGGGAAGCGCGGCCTGCTTCGTCCTCTCCATTTTCACGAAGTGCAAATGGGGAGGTGACCTGCCGCAGGCAGGTCGGAGGGGTTATCTTCGCTGGCAATGTCGCACTATAGCTTCGGCTACCAGTTCGGGTGAGCGGAGAACATCGCTTGCAGGAATGCGGACTACCTCGATTCCAAGTTCGGCAAGTGAAATAGCGCGCGCTTCATCGCGCACCGGGCGCTCGCCCATGTCATGAGCAATCCCATCGATCTCGAAGCAGGTTCTTGTCGCCGCACAGAAGAAATCGAGCACATATGCGCCGAAAGGATGCTGGCGTCGGATTTTCACACCATCCGGCTTTAGGCGCAGATGCCGCCAGAGCAGGGACTCGGGCAGGCTCGGCTCACCTCGCAGTCTGTACGTCGCGTGATTGCTTTGGCCTTGGCAAAGGACCCCTCCGTCTCGCTTCGCGAGCCACCTCCCCATTTGTGCTGCGCAAAAATGGGGAGGGCCAGAGGGAGATGCTGCAATTTTGGCGATTACCCTTCCATCCAGTCCTTGAAGAACGCCTCGTTGGCCTCGCGAATGGTGGCGAGAGGGATCACAACCTCGTGATATACTTTGTCTTCGGGGAACTTGATTGCATCGCCGCCAACGTGGCCAAGGCCGACACATTCAACGCCCGCAGCTTCGCAATGCTCAGCGACCGCTTCACCGTTCTCGGCATTGACGGTAACAAGGTAACGCCCCTGATCCTCGCCAAACAGGAATTCAGGCCTGAGGTTGCAATCGTTCTCGAAGACAGCACCGAGAGAGCCAGCCATGGCCATTTCAGTGGCTGCAACAAGCCAGCCGCCATCAGAAACGTCGTGAACTGCCGAAACAAGGCCGTTGCTGATCAGCATCCTGACAAGTTCACCAACCTTGCGCTCTGCGACGAGGTCGACATGTGGCGGAGAACCTTCTTCGCGTCCAAGCACTTCGCGAAGCCAAAGCGATTGGCCCAGATGGCCTGAGCTTCCTCCAAGAAGGAAGATGTAGTCGCCCTCAGCCTTGAAGGCGATGGTCGCCATCTTGCTGTGGTCTTCCATGAGGCCGACG
>JAIXYF010000028.1 GCA_027490345.1 Novosphingobium sp. | reverse complement strand
GCCGCGATGCCAGGCGCGAAACTTCATCCGGGCGAGGCGCGGGGTGAGGCCAGAGTCGCTCTGCGTATCGTTGTCGTTCATGGCAGCGCCGATACGCCGGAGCGGGCGTGCGGAGCAAGCGCCAAGCCCAAGCTTGAGGGGCAATGACCTGAGGGGCAGGGGCCTGAGCGACAGGGGCCTCGCACGGATGCGCCAGCCAAGCGGCGTGAAAACGCGGAGGTGCCGGCTTTTTCTGCATCCTTGCGAGAAACGCCTTGGCCGGGTGTTGCGCCCGGTCAGCGCGGGGTCATCAGGCGTGAAGGGCGGCGAGCACTTCGGCGCTGGTTTTGCCGACCAGATCCTTGGCAAGCTCGCCGCGCAGGACGTGTTTGAGCTGGGCGTGATAGTGGGGGCGAAGTTCGCCAAGGGCGCGCGGCGAGGCGATGATCACGAGATCCTCGATGCGGTGCGCCAGCACTTCCGCGTTGAGCCAGTTGACAACGGCGGCGCCTTGCTGCGCCTCGATCACCTGGCTGGCCGGATCGCGCCCGCTCATGTGGCCATGCTGGCCGCCCGAGGCGTGGCCATGAAGATCAAGCACGGGCAAGGCTTGACCTTCGAGGATAGGTCCGGCCTGCGTGCCGCTGTTGCGCAGCAAGGTGAAGTGTGCGCCGTCGACGATGGCGATGATGGTGCCGTGCGGAATGAGCATGGGATTGCCTTCCTTGAGAGGCACGGTCCAAGCCGGTCCGTGCCGGTGCGGGTAGCCTTGGGCGCACCGGGGGGCAGTGTCCATGCGCTTGATCAAATCGGCGCGGGCAGTGGCGCTTGGGCGCGGGGGTGGATATGGAAGGCGGACGATGCGCCCCGATCTGCTCAATCCGCTGTTTGCTGAAACCGAGGGCCTCAAAGGCGTGGGGCCGGGGCTCGCGCGCCCGCTGGGTAAGCTTGGCCTGACGCGGGTGCGCGATCTGGTCTATCATTTGCCCGACCGGTTCGTGGCGCGGCGGGCGGTGGCCAATCTGGATGAAGCGGCCATCGGCGAGCAGATCGTGATTGCGCTGACCGCGCGCGAGCACCGCGCGAGTTCGGGGCGCGGGCCTTATCGGATCATGGCCGAAGATGCGGTGGGGAATATCGTCGCGCTCGTGTGGTTCGGGCGGGCGAGCTACACCGCGAAGAAGCTGCTGCCGGTGGGGGAGAAGCGCTGGGTGGCCGGGCGGCTCGACCAGTATGGGCAGTCTTGGCAGATCGTGCATCCCGAACATATTGCCGAGGATAGCAGCGCGCTGGCGGGATCGCTCAATGAGCCTGTCTATCCGCTGGCCGAGGGGCTGACGCAGGCGCGGATTGCCGGGCTGACGGCGCAGGCCTTGGGCATGGTGCCAGAGCTGCCGGAGTGGATCGAGCCGGGGCTGCTGGCAAAATCAGGCTGGCCTGCGTGGCGCGAGGCTCTGGCCGCAGCGCACAGGCAAGCGGACGTGGCCGCGCGCGACCGGCTGGCTTATGACGAGCTGCTGGCCAATTCGCTGGCGCTCCTGCTTGTTAAAGCCAGCAATCGCACGCGCCGCACCGTGCCGCTGCGCGGCGATGGACGGTTGCGCGCAAAGCTGCGCCTGCCGTTTGCGTTGACGGGAGCGCAGGCGCGGTCGGTCGCGGAAATCGAGAGCGATGTGGCACAGGACGCGCCGATGCTGCGGCTGCTGCAGGGCGATGTTGGTTCGGGCAAGACAGCGGTGGCGCTCCATGCGATGCTGATTGCGGTGGAAGCGGACGCGCAGGCCGCGCTGCTGGCGCCGACCGAGATTCTGGCGCGCCAGCATGCCGAGACATTGACGCGCATGGCGGCGGGCACGGGCGTGCAGATTGCGCTGCTGACGGGCAAAAGCTCGCAGCGCGGCGGCGCGAAGGCGCGCGAGGCGATCCTGATGGGGCTGCTGGATGGCAGCATAGACATTGTGGTGGGCACGCACGCGATCTTTCAGGAGAGCGTGACTTATCGCAATCTGGCGCTGGTGGTGATCGACGAGCAGCACCGCTTTGGCGTGGGCCAGCGATTGATGCTCACGCAAAAGGGCAAGGCGACGCCGCATTGCCTCGCGATGACGGCAACCCCGATCCCGCGCACGCTGACACTGGCGCAATATGGCGAAATGGAGGTTTCCAAGCTTGATGAAATGCCGCCCGGCCGGCAGCCGATTGATACGCGCGTGGTGGCGGTGGAGCGGTTGCCCGAGGTTGTGGAGGGGCTGGCACGGCATCTGGCATCGGGCGCGCAGGCCTATTGGGTGTGCCCGATGGTCCGCGAGAACGAAAACGCCGATCTGGCGGCGGCCGAAGCCCGGTTTTCCGAGATGCAGCTGCGGTTTGGTGAGGATGTGGTGCTGGTGCATGGCCAGCTGCGGCCCGAGGCCAAGGATGCCGCGATGGAGCGCTTCGTGCGCGGCGAGGCCAAGCTGCTCGTGGCCACCACGGTGATCGAAGTGGGCGTGGATGTGCCCGCCGCCAGCCTGATGGTGATCGAGCAGGCCGAGCGGTTTGGCCTTGCGCAATTGCACCAGCTGCGCGGACGGGTGGGGCGCGGATCGGCAAAGTCCACCTGCCTGCTGCTGCGCGGCGAGGCGCTTTCGGAAGTGGGGCGCGAGCGGCTGGCCCTGATGCGCGAGACGCAGGACGGGTTTCGTCTGGCAGAGGAGGACTTGCGCCTGCGCGGCGGGGGCGAACTGCTCGGCACGCGGCAATCGGGGGATACGCCCTTTCGGGTAGCGGACTTCGAACAGATTGCCCGGCTGCTGCCGCTCGCGCATGACGATGCGCGGCTGCTGATGGAGCGCGACGGCGGACTTTGCTCCCCGAGGGGCGAGGCGGCGCGGGCGCTGCTCTATCTGTTCGAGCGCGATTGGGGCGTGCAGCTGCTGCGCGGCGGTTAGGTTTGGCCGAACAGGCTTGGAAGGATATGCGTTGAGGCGAGTTTCGGAGAGCGCGCGGGCGCTGGGCTATGCGGGCCTGCTGCCGCAAGTTGCGGCGCTGCTGGCGGTGTTCAAGGGCGGCGAATGGGCGTGGACCGCGCTGGCGCTGGCTTATGCTTATGCGGCGCTGATCTTCAGCTTTCTGGGCGGGGTGTGGTGGGGCATCGGCATTGCCCGGCCCGAAAGCCCGCGCTGGATCTTTCTGGCCGGCGTCATGCCGTCGCTGATCGCGCTGGCGCTGTGGTATCCATGGATGGCGGGATGGACCTGGCCGGGACCGGAACTGATTTTGCTGGGCGTGTGTCTGGCGGCTTCACCGCTGGTCGATCTGGCAGTG
>JAIXYF010000485.1 GCA_027490345.1 Novosphingobium sp. | reverse complement strand
AGGGCCTGTTCGATAGCACGGTGCGCGAAGCGAAGGCCGGCACGATCCCTATGGCGCGGATCGACGATGCCGTGGCGCGTATCCTGCGCGTGAAGGCCAAGCTGGGCCTGCTGGGCGCCAGCCCGGTGGACCGGCGCAACCCGTCCGTGGTCGGTACGGATGCGCACCTTGCCGTGGCGCGCGAAGCTGCTGCCAAGTCGCTCGTCCTCCTCAAGAACAACGGCGGCATTCTGCCGCTGCGCCCCGGCGCCAAAGTGCTGATCACCGGCCCCGGAGCTGACAGCATGGCGATGCAGGCGGGCGGCTGGACGATCACCTGGCAGGGCACCGATACCACCGCTGCAGACTATCCCAAGGGCCAGACCATCGGCCGCGCCATGGCCGCTGCCATCAAGGACGCCGGCGGCGTCGCCGCGCTTTCCGCCGATGGCACGTTCGCAGACCGCCCGGATATCGCCGTCGTCGTCTATGGCGAACAACCCTATGCCGAGTTTCAGGGCGACATGCCCAATATCGCCTTCCGCGCGCAGACCGGCGAAAGGGACATGCTGGCCAAGCTGAAGGCGCAAGGGATCAAGGTTGTCTCGGTGTTTCTCTCGGGCCGTCCGCTGTTCACCGGGGCCGAGCTCAACCTCTCCGATGCCTTCGTTGCGGCCTGGCTGCCCGGCACGCAGGGACAAGGCGTGGCCGATGTGCTGGTGGCTGGCAAAAGCGGCAAACCGGCGCGCGGCTTCACCGGCAAGCTCCCCTTCCCCTGGCCCGCAGATGCCATCTCGCCGATCAAGACCCCACTGTTCGCCTCCGGTTATGGCCTGACCTATGGCAGCGCGGCAGCCGTCGGCCCGGTGAACGAAGATCCCAAGGTCGATCTCGTCGCCTCGGCCAGCGAAGGGGTCTACTTCGCGCTCGGCAAAGTCCCCTCGCCCTGGCACCTCAGCCTCGATCCCGGCATTGCCGCGCGCGCGGTCGATCTGGGCGCGCAGGAAGATGCGCAACAATTCGCGTGGAGCGAAGCCGGTGCTATCGGCATCGATGGCCCGCCGGTCGATCTCATGCGCCAGCTCGATCAGGAATTCGCGCTCAAGCTTGATGGCCGCCTCGATGCGGTATCCGGCCCGATCGCGATCACGATGGCTAGCGCCACGCTCAAGGTTGCGCCCGCACCCGGCCCGCTCACCCTGCGCATTCCGCTGCGCTGCTTCCTGGAAGCGGGTGGCAGCTTCAAGGCGGTTGGCACTCCGCTGCGCATCGCGGGCGAAAAGGGCCTCACCCTCACGCTGCGCGGCGCCAGCATCGAAGGTGTGGGCGAAACCATCGCTTGTCCGGCCAAGTAGGCCGCACGAGCGCCCGGTGGGATCAGGCCGCTGCCCGATGGGGTCGGCCTGATCGCACCGGGCGTCAGCTTCGCTCGCGCTCTGCCGCGGCTTCGGCGGCGGCCAGAACGCGCAGCACATTGCCGGACCAGATCTTGGCCACGTCCGCCTCGCTATAGCCGGCGGCCAGCAGCGCGCGGGTGATCCGGGGCAGATCGGCGATATCTTCAAGGCCGATGACCCCGCCGCCGCCATCCCAATCCAGCCCGATGCCGACATGATCGACGCCTGCCACCTTGATGGCATGGAGCAGGTTTGCCATCACATCATCGAACGACGCGCGCACCTCGGGAAACTTCGCATCGACCATGCGGCGCTGGGCCAGCAGCGCCTTGCGCTCGGCGGCGGTCAGAGCCTTGTCTTCGGGGTATTGCGCCTCCAGCGCCTTCATCGCGGCTTCGCGCTCTGCGCTTTGCTTGAGGCCCTTCACATAGACCGAGTTGATCTGGATGACCCCGCCCGCTGCCGCGAGCGCTTTCAAATGCGCGTCATCAATGTTGCGGGGATGATCATAGACCGCCTTGCAGCCCGAATGCGTCAGGATCACCGGCGTTTTCGAAAGGCGCAGCGCATCATCAAGCGCGCGATCAGAACTGTGCGAGAGATCGGGAACCACGCCGAGGCGGTTCATTTCGGTGAGGAGCTGGACGCCCAACGGGCTGAGGCCATCCCACTTCGCCTTGTCGGTCGAACTGTCGGCAAACTGGTTGGTGCGAAAATGCGCAAAGCCCGCGATGCGCACACCCATCGCATGAAAGCTGCGCAGCAAGGTGGGATCATCGCCCAGCGGCCAGGCGTTCTCGATCGAGAGGTAGACCACCCGCTTGCCGCTGGCCTTGATCGCGGCGGCGTCGGCGGCGGTGCTGGCCAGCGCAAAGCTTTCTGGATGAGCCGCGACCATCTCGCGGATCGCCATCGCGCGCATCAGCGCAAAATCGCGCGCGCGGCGCGTGGCTTCGGCGTCCAGCGGCCCCTGCGGCGTATAGATCACCCAGAACCCGCCATCGAGCCCGCCCTGCTTCATGCGCGGAAGATCGACCTGCGTGTAATCATCCTGCACGGTGTGCGCATCAATGATCGACCAGCCAGGCAGCGCCAGCGAGGCAGGCGTATCGAGGTGGGAATCGAGCGTGAGCAGGCGCTGCTGCAACGCGGCGGCGGGATCAGCCGCCCGCTTGGGCGCGCTGTTGGCTGGGCCAGTGGCAAGAAGGGCCAGCGCCGCAGAAGCAGCGGCGGCGAACGTCAGGGTGGGGCGCAAGGACATTGCCGCAGCTTTCGCCCCCACGCCGCCAAAGTCAATCATGCAGGATCGGCGTCCGGCTGGGCTTCCGGGCGGGCAGCGGCGAACGCCGGATGCGCAAGGGCAGCCGCTTCGATCGCCTCCAGCCGGGGAAAATCGACCCGCGCACCAAAGCGGCGGCCGTTGGCCATCTGCGGGATCAGCACGATATCCGCCAAAGTGATCGCATCGCCGAAGCAAAATGCCCCCGTGCGATCTGCGATCAAGCGCGAACAGGCGGCCAGCCCGCCTTCGATGACTTCGCAGGCCCAGCCATCGATGGCCGCCTGATCCAGCCCGCGCTTCCTGAGCATGCGCAGCACACGCAGGTTCTGCACCGGATGGATATCGCACGCGACCGCCAGCGCAAACGCGCGTACCCGCGCCCGCTCCAGCGGATCGGCGGGCAGCAGCGATGGATGGGGCACGCGTTCTTCCAGATATTCGATGATCGCCAGGCTCTGCGTCAGCACCGCGCCATCCATTTCCAGCGCCGGGACCAACGCCTGCGGATTGCGCGAAACATAGGCGGGTGCCGATTGCGCGTGGGCGCGCAGATCGTGTGAGACGGTTTCCCACGCAAGGCCCTTGAGAGCGAGAGCGGTGCGCACCCGCCACGCGGCAGAAGAGCGCCAATAGGAATGAAGGATCACGGTCATGTCGCTGAAAATAGCGCGAAGACCGGGCGCACACCATCATTTCTGCGGGGTTAAGAAAATTGTAGTCATTCCGGATGTATATCTGTGCCATTCCCCATGCCGGGAAACGAGCCGCGGAGATTCCATGTCTGCCGAGATGCCCGCAGAAAGATCTCAGCAGGAGCGCCAGTCCGAACGGCGCCCGCTGATGGTGCGCGTGCAGTATCGCCGCACGATCGTGCGACTCGCGGCGCAGATCCTTGATCTCTCCCGCCACGGCCTGCGGCTGGCTGGCATGGAGCGCCTGCGCGTGGGCGAATGCGTGTGGATCACCCTGCCCGGCCTGCCGCCGCGCCAGTCCAAGGTGGTGTGGGTTGAACGGTTCGAAGCGGGCTGCGTATTCACCGAGCCGCTGCATGAGGCGGTGTTTGATGCGATTGTTTCGGGCCACATGCACTGAAGCTTCCATGCCGCCCCTGCAATGAGTAGGGGAAGCCTATGCTTCGCCTGACCGAACTCAAACTTCCCCTCGATCACACCCCCGCCGAACTCGAAGCCGCGATTGCCGAGCGGCTGGAGATCGAGCCTTCAGACTTGCTACGCTATGCCGTGGCCAAGCGCGGCAACGATGCGCGGCGCAAGAGCGCAATCAAGCTGGTCTATGCGATTGACGCCAGCGTGGCCGACGAAGCAGCAGTGCTGGCGCGCCACGGCGGCGATGGGCACGTGCGCCCTTCCCCCGATACGAGCTACCGCTTCCCGGTCATGGCCCCGGCGGGCTGGCAAGGGCCGCGCCCGGTGGTGATCGGCGCAGGGCCCTGCGGACTGCTAGCGGCGCTGATTCTGGCGCAAATGGGCCTCAAACCCATCATCATCGAACGCGGCAAGGCCGTGCGTGCGCGGACCAAGGACACCTGGGCGCTGTGGCGGCGCAGCGAACTGACGCCGGAATCGAACGTCCAGTACGGCGAAGGCGGCGCGGGCACGTTTTCCGATGGCAAGCTCTATAGCCGGATCAAGGATCCCCGCCATCTGGGCCGCAAGGTGCTGACCGAGTTCGTGAAAGCGGGCGCGCCGCCCGAAATCCTCACCGAAGCGCACCCGCATGTCGGCACGTTCCGCCTCGTTACGATGGTCATGTCGATCCGCGAGACGATCGAGGCGCTGGGCGGCGAATACCGCTTCGAGACGCGGGTCGACGACTTCGTCATTGGCCAGAACGAACGCGGCGAACGCCAGCTGGAGGCCCTCGTCCTCTCAACCGGCGAAGTGCTTCCGGCACGCCGCGTGATCATGGCGGTGGGCCATTCGGCGCGCGATACCTTTGCCGTGCTGCACAGCGCGGGCGTGCATATCGAGGCCAAGCCCTTTGCCGTGGGGGTGCGCATCGAACATCCGCAGCGGCTGGTGGATGTCGCGCGCTATGGCCCCGGCGCCGGCCATCCGATCCTTGGCCCGGCGGCCTATTCGCTGGCGCACCAGACGAGCGCGGGGCGTTCGGTCTACAGCTTCTGCATGTCCCCGGGCGGGCGCGTGGTGGCGGCAGCATCCGAGCCGGGGCGCGTGGTGACCAACGGCATGAGCCAGTATTCGCGCGCCGAATTCAATGCCAATTCCGGCCTTGTCGT
>JAIXYF010000085.1 GCA_027490345.1 Novosphingobium sp. | reverse complement strand
TGATGGTTTCCTGTGGCCCCATGATCGGCGGGATATGGGAAGCATGGGGCGGGGTGGCAAGGGCTGAGCAGCAGGGGCTGAACGGCGGGGCTGAGCGGCAGGGGAGGTGTGGCTGGTTGCCTAGCCAGACGGCTGCGCTAGGGTCGGCGTGTCCATGCCGATCACCCTCACACCGCAGGCCCACGCCGCCATCCTCTGCGCCGCCTCTGCTGCGGCGCCGAACGAAGCCTGCGGCCTGCTGCTCGGCGCAGGCACCCACATCCACACTGCCCAGCCCGCCGCCAACGTCCATCCCGAACCGGCGCGGCATTTCGAGATCGATCCTGCCGCGATCATCGCCTCACACAAGGCCGCGCGTGCGGCAAGAGACTCCGGCGGACCCGAAATCATCGGCTATTTCCATTCCCACCCCAATGGCCTTGCCCGCCCTTCCGCCACCGATGCCGCGATGGCCTCTGGCGATGGCCGGATCTGGGCGATTGCCGCTGGCGGTGAAGTCAGCCTCTGGCGCGATGCCCCATCCGGGTTCGAACCGCTTTCCTACGTGCTCAAGGAGGGTTAAGGCAGTCCTATGACGGCACGTCCGACCCTCCCTCGTGGACTTTGCGATCAACCGGATCAGGCGCTCGCCCCGGGTTTGCATCTTGTCCTCAGGACTGTGTCAACCGTGTCAACCTGTTCATCTAGAAGGCCGACATCCTGAACATGACCACCCCCGCCGTTCCCGATCTCGCCAGCCTGCTCTGCTCGCGCTTGTGCCACGACATGCTCTCCCCCGTCGGCGCGCTGACCAACGGACTTGAACTCCTTGCGGAGGAGAAAGACCCGGACATGCGCCAGAAGTGCTTCGAGCTGCTCGAACAGAGCGCACGCATTTCGGCCGACAAGCTGCGCTTCTTCCGCCTCGCGTTCGGCGCAGCGGGCGGCTTTGGCGATATGGTCCCGCTCAATGAACCGCGCGCGCTGATCGATGCGCTGGTGGGCAACAATGGCCGCATTCAGGCCAATTGGGCCTTGGGCGGCGATAGTTTGCCCAAGCCTGCGGTGAAAACCCTGCTCAACCTTTCGCTGATCGGGATCGAGGCGCTGGTGCGCGGCGGCACGCTGGATATCGCGGCCGAACTGCGCACCGATGGTACCAAGCCCTGCAGCGAGATCGTGATCCGCGCCAGCGGCGCGCGCGTGGTGTTTGATCGCACCATTGGTCTCGCGCTCGAAGGCCAGCTGCCGCCCGAGGAGCTGTCCAGCCGCACTGCGCCTGCCGCCATGCTGCGCCAGCTTGTCGATAGCCTTGGCGGCACGCTGCAATATCATGCCACGCCCGAAGCGCTGGTCATGGGGGCCATGCTGCCCGTTGCTGCCTGAAGCGAAATGAACCGCTGGCTGGTCCACCGCGAGACCCCCTCGCCCAACTGGAACGAGAGGCTGCTGCCCGTTTCGATGGTGGTCCTGCACTATACCGGCATGCGCACCGCTGCCGAAGCGCTGGAGCGGCTATGCGATCCGGCGGCGGAAGTTTCCGCGCACTACATGATCGACGAGGACGGCACCGTCATCCGCCTTGTCCCCGAACACAAGCGCGCCTGGCACGCCGGACGCTCCTTGTGGCGCGGGATCACCGATGTGAACTCGGCCAGCGTGGGGATCGAACTGGTCAATCCCGGCCATGAATTCGGCTATCGCCCCTTTCCCGAAGCGCAATTGGAAGCGCTGATCCCGCTGCTGGCCGATATCGTGAAGCGCCACGATATTCCCCGCGCCAACATTGTCGGCCATTCCGATGTTGCCCCGGCGCGCAAGGAGGATCCCGGCGAACTGTTCCCTTGGGATCTGCTCGCCCGCTACCGCCTCGCGCTCGCAAAGCCGAAGCTGGCGATCCAGCTGGTGTTCGACAACCCCGGCGCGTTCTACCTCGCGCTCGAACGCTTCGGCTATGACATTACCGACCCCGAAGCCGCCGTGCGCGCGTTTCAGCGCCGCTGGCGGCCTTCGCGGATCGATGGCCAAGTGGACGGCCAGATCGGCGCACTCTTGTTCGAGCTTTTGTTGGAACGCGACATCGGGCGTGCTAGATGACCCCTCGCCAGGGGGCCGGGCAGCCGCGTGATCGCAAGATCCCGAGGAAAGTCCGGGCTCCACGAAACAAGGGTGGCGGGTAACGCCCGCCGGGCCGGAGGCATCAGCCAAGGGTCAAGGGAAAGTGCCACAGAGAGCAGACCGCTAACCCAGCGTGTTGAAAGACATGGGGGGCAGCAAGGGTGAAAGGGTGCGGCAAGAGCGCACCGCGCGACTGGCGACAGGAGCGGCAAGGCAAACCCCACCCGGAGCAAGACCGAATAGGGACTGCGCGCTCCATCAGGAGCAGGCCTGTTTCGGGCCAGCAGTCCGGGTTGGTCGCTTGAGCGCGCCCGGCAACGGGCCGCCTAGAGGAATGGCTGCCGGCGCGGATACGGTCGACATGTGCGATACCGTCCGCGTCACAGAACCCGGCTTACAGGCCCCCTGGCATTTTTCGCGGGCCATCAAAGCGTTTTCCTACCCGCGCTGAAGGCGTTAGAACGCCGTTAATGTCGAGCGCACACCATCATCACCATGGGCATGAGCATGAGCATGGGCATGGGCATGGACATCACCACCACGCCCCCGCCAGCTTCGGCCGCGCCTTCGCCATCGGCATCGTGCTCAATTCCGCCTTCGTGGTGATCGAGGCAACGTATGGCTTCCTGTCTGGCTCGATGGCGCTGGTCGCCGATGCCGGGCACAACCTGTCCGATGTGCTGAGCCTCGCCGTCGCGTGGTGCGCCAGCGTGCTCGCCGCGCGTCCGCCCTCGGCGCGCTTCACGTATGGCTACAAGTCGAGTTCCATTCTGGCAGCGCTGTTCAACGCCGCGCTGCTGCTCGTCGCGCTCGGGGCCATTCTGGTGGAGACGGTGCACCGCCTGATCGCACCTGCGCCCGTTGCTGCAGGCCCGGTGATGATCGTCGCGGCCATCGGCATCGGGGTCAACACGCTGACTGCGCTGCTTTTCCTGCGTGGCAGCGCGCACGATATCAACATTCGCGGGGCCTATCTGCACATGGCCTCGGACGCTGCGGTCTCCGCTGGCGTGGTTGCCAGCGGATTCCTGATCATGCTGACACAGGCGTGGTGGATCGATCCGGTGACCAGCCTCGTCATCGTCGGCATCATCGCGGCGGGCACCTGGGGATTGCTCAAGGACGCGATCAAGATGGGGCTGCACGGCGTTCCCGCATCGGTCGATGGCCACAAGGTAGAGCGCTATCTTGCCAGCCTGCCCGGTGTCAGTGCAGTGCATGATCTGCACATCTGGCCCATGAGCACGACGGAAACCGCGATGACCGCGCACCTCGTGATCCCTGCCGGCCATCCCGGGGACGCGTTCCTCGATACGCTCGCTGACACCCTGGCGCACGATTTCGCGATCTGCCACGCGACCGTGCAGATCGAAACGGCGGACCATGCCAGCCACGGCTGCGCTCCAGCGCAGGACACGCTTGCCGCAGCAGGATAACGCCTCGCGCCAGAGCGGTGCCGGAATTGGACAGGACTCCGGCCTCGCCCTTAGGGGCGGCTAAGCGCAGCGGCGCAACGTCCCTACATGGGTGGCGGGGGGGTCAACGTTCAGGAGACCCAACATGATTAGCATTCAGTTCAAGACTTTCGGCCTCGTCATGGCCGCAGCCTTCGCCGCCGCCGCACCTGTGATGTCCAGCGCTTCCGCTGACCCGATGGCTGGTGCAGCGACGATGGCTCCATCGAAGACGATCGTGGAAACGGCAGTCGGTTCGCCGGATCACACCACGCTGGTCGCTGCCGTGCAGGCTGCCGGGCTGGTCGATACGCTGAGCAGCACCGGGCCGTTCACGGTCTTCGCACCCGTCAATGCCGCCTTTGCCAAGCTGCCAGCTGGCACGGTGGACACCCTGCTGAAGCCCGAAAACAAGGCAACGCTGGCCAAGATCCTGACGTATCACGTCGTTGCGGGCAAAGTGAGCGCCGCCGAACTGATCAGCATGATCAAGGCGGGCGGCGGCAAAGCCACGCTCACCACCGTTTCGGGCGGCAAGCTCACCGCCGCGATCATGGGCGGCAAGGTCATGCTGACCGACGAGAAGGGCGGCATGGCCACCGTGACGCAGGCCGATCTGATGGGAACCAACGGCGTGATCCACGTGACGGACACCGTATCGCTGCCGAACTGATCGGGAGCACTGCAAACCTTTGGGGGCGGCTGGCAACAACTGCCCCCTTTGCAGGGAGCACTATCTGGAACGCCGATGGACAGCGGGATGTTCTTGCCGATCTTGCCGGCCACGGCTGCGGGAACGGGCGCTGAGCGGCTGCTTGATGCTGCGGTCCCACGCCTCCGCCATGCAGCGATGGGACGGAGCAGCCACTTGGCCCTTAGGGGTGCCTGCGCGTGCCCGTGATTGATCCCTATAGCGCTGCCAAGAGCGTCTTTAAGGGAATTTGATATGCTTCGCACGGAACTGAAGATTGCCAGCGTCTCGATGGCCGCAGCCGCTGCTCTCGCCTCCACGGCCCTGGCCTTTGAACTGACCGCGACTATTTCCCAGAGCACCACCCATGCGGCAAGCTACTCGGTGGTCGGCGGCAAGATCGTGCAGAACGATTAACAATCCACATGGCCGCTGCCATGTCACTGCCGGACTGATCGTAGAGGTTAATGTCGGGTGGGGGCTGCCCAGCAATGGACAGCGCCAATTTCCTGACCACAATGTCGGAAGTCCGTTCAAGGAGTCGTGACTCATGCAGATTGATCGCCGCACCGCACTCACCGCTGCCATGACCGCAGCTGCTGCTGGCGCCATCCCCGCCGCAGCGCAGACGGTGGTCTCCACGCCATCGCAAGGCCCGGTTTTCACGCCCTCTCCGGCCCCGCTGCCGTTCGATCCGGCCACGATCCCCGGCCTCTCCGCCAAGCTGCTCACCAGCCATCACGACAACAACTACGCCAGCGCGGTGAAGCGCATTGGCGCGATCAAGGGCGAACTGGCCAAGCTCGACATGGCGACTGTGCCCGGCTTCATGCTCAACGGCCTGAAGCGCGAGGAACTGCTAGCGTGGAACTCGATGCTGCTCCACGAGATCTACTTCTCGTGCCTCGGCTCGGGCGGAAAGCCGGGCGCGGCGCTGGGCGCTGCGATCGAACGTGATTTCGGCAGCTTCGGGCGCTGGGCGGCGGAATTTTCCGCCATGGGCAAGGCGCTAGGCGGCGGCTCGGGCTGGGTGCTGCTGCAATGGTCTCCGCACGATGGCCGCCTGACGAACCAGTGGGCGAACGACCACACCCAGACGCTGGCGGGCGGCACCCCGATCCTCGCGTTGGACATGTACGAACACGCCTATGCGATGGATTACGGCGCGAAGGCTGCGGCCTATGTCGATGCCTTCATGGCCGCCGCGACATGGACGGCAGCAGACGCCCGGTTTGCGAAAGTGGCGGGCTGATAGAACCTCAAAAGCAGATCGCCCGCTGGCGGGAAGCCAGCGGGCGATCCATGTTTCAGAGGCTAAGGAACGCGATCAGGCCGCTTCTTCCTTGCCTTCCAGCACCTGCACTGGCTCCTTGCGGCCATCGACAACGTCCTTGTCGACCACCACTTCGGTCACGCCTTCCAGCGTCGGCAGATCGAACATCGTATCGAGCAGCAGGCCTTCGACGATCGAGCGCAGGCCGCGCGCGCCGGTCTTGCGTTCGATCGCGCGCTTGGCAATCGCTTCCAGAGCCTCATCAGTGAAGGTCAGCGCCACGTCTTCAAGGTCGAACAGCTTCTGATACTGCTTGATCAGCGCGTTCTTGGGCTCGCGCAGGATCTTGACCAGCGCCTCGATATCGAGATCGTTGAGCGTGGCGATAACCGGCAGACGCCCGACGAATTCGGGGATCAGCCCGAACTTGAGAAGATCTTCCGGCTCCGCCTTCTGGAGCAGTTCGCCCACCTTGCGCTTGTCCGGGTCCGCCACGTGCGCGCCGAAACCGATCGAGCGCTTCTGCAGGCGATCAGAGATGATCTTTTCAAGGCCGGCAAACGCGCCGCCGCAGATGAACAGGATGTTGGTCGTGTCCACCTGCAGGAATTCCTGCTGCGGATGCTTGCGTCCGCCCTGCGGCGGCACGCTGGCGGTGGTGCCTTCCATCAGCTTGAGCAGTGCCTGCTGCACGCCTTCGCCCGAAACGTCACGCGTGATCGAGGGGTTCTCGGCCTTGCGGCTGATCTTGTCGATCTCGTCGATATAGACGATGCCGTGCTGCGCCTTCTCGACGTTGTAGTCGCTGGCCTGCAGCAGCTTGAGAATGATGTTCTCGACATCCTCGCCCACATAGCCTGCTTCGGTCAGCGTGGTGGCGTCAGCCATGGTGAACGGCACATCGAAGGTCTTGGCCAGCGTCTGCGCCAGCAGCGTCTTGCCCGAGCCGGTCGGCCCGACGAGCAGGATGTTCGACTTCGACAGTTCGACATCGCCGCCCTTGCCGCTGTGCTTCAGGCGCTTGTAGTGATTGTGCACCGCGACCGAGAGCACGCGCTTGGCGCGGTCCTGGCCGATCACGTAATCGTTCAGGGTCACGAAGATGTCGCGCGGGGTGGGTACGCCGCCATCCTTCTTTCCGGCGAGACCAGCCTTGGTCTCCTCACGGATGATGTCGTTGCAAAGCTCGACGCATTCATCGCAGATGAACACGGTCGGGCCGGCAATGAGCTTGCGTACCTCGTGCTGCGATTTGCCGCAGAAACTGCAGTAAAGCGTGCTCTTGGTATCCGATCCGGAAAGCTTGGTCATTCTTCGATCCCAAACGCCTCTCCACGAGAGGCGGACCCGGTTATCCTACTACCCGCAGGGCATTAATCAACCGGACACAAAAATAGCGAACAATCCCTGACCCGGCCCCTGTCATTTTAAGGCAAGATACCGGAAACAGGATCAAATCACGCCGTCGGCGCGCCACCCGAACCCTCATCGCCGCCGATCTGATCGGATGCGGGGCGCGATTCGAAAACCTTGTCGACGAGTCCGAACTTCAGCGCCTCGTCCGCCTCAAGGAAGGTGTCACGGTCCATCGCCTTCTCGATCTCCGCAAGCGTGCGGCCGGTGAACTTCACGTAGAGGTCGTTCATCCGCGAACGCATGCGCAGGATTTCGCGCGCCTGAATCTCGATGTCGGAAGCCATGCCGCGCGCGCCGCCCGAGGGCTGGTGCACCATGATCCGCGCATTGGGCAGCGCCACGCGCAGGCCCGGCTCACCGGCGGCGAGCAGGAAGCTGCCCATCGATGCAGCTTGGCCGATGCACACGGTGGACACACGCGGGCGGATATACTGCATGGTATCATAGATCGCGAGACCCGCCGTCACCACGCCGCCGGGCGAGTTGATGTACATCGCGATGTCCTTCGACGGGTTCTCGGATTCGAGAAACAGCAACTGCGCCACGATGAGCGAGGCCATGTTGTCCTCGATCTCGCCGGTCACAAAAACGATGCGCTCACGCAGCAGGCGCGAGAAGATATCGAAGCTGCGTTCACCCCGGCTGGTCTGTTCGACCACCACCGGAACCAGCGCCCCGGTCATCGGATCACGCTTGAATTGCCCTTGGCTACCATAAACCGATGCGCCGTTGCCGCCGAAGATATCGAGCATAGAGTCCTCTTGAAAATGCCTCGCCTATGTCGCGTGCCACGGCAGGATGTTCAAGGGCGTTAACCCCACATCCGCGCTAGTGCGCAAGAAAAGTGGTGCAAGACCGGCAAAATCGCCGCGCGCTGCCCCTCCTTGCGCTTGCGCCGCGCGGCGCTTGGCCGCAGCTTGGCTTCGAAATCATCAGGGGGGATCCATGTCCAGCCGTTCCGCACAGACCATAACCGCCGCCTTCGTCGCAGCGACGGCCCTTGCCTCGACAGCCCCCACGATGCCTGCCCATGCGCAGGAAACCGTCGCGACTTACCTTGCGCGGATCAAGGCAATCGACAAGGCCGGGCCGAAAGTGAATGCGATCATCGCGCTCAACCCCGATGCCGCCAAGGCCGAAGCTGCGGTGAAGGGCCTTACCGGGCCGCTTGCGGGCAAGGTGATCCTGGTGAAGGACAACATCGAAACCGCCGATCCCATGCCAACCACGGCAGGCAGCCTGCTGCTGAAAGACAACCGCACCGGGCGCGATGCACCGTTCATGCTGGGCCTGCGCGCCGCAGGCATGATCGTGCTGGGCAAGACCAACCTCTCGGAATGGGCCAACATGCGCTCCGGCCAGTCCTCGAGCGGCTGGAGCGCGGTCGGCGGGCAGACGCGCAATCCCCATGCGCTGGATCGCTCGCCCTGCGGTTCTTCTGCGGGGAGCGGCGCAGCCATCGCGGCGGGTATGGCCTGGGCTGCCATCGGCAGCGAAACCGATGGCTCGATCACTTGCCCGGCCTCCTTGAACGGCATTGTCGGCTTCAAACCTACGGTGGGCCTGATCAGCCGCACGCACGTGATCCCCATCAGCCACAGCCAGGATACTGTCGGCCCGATGACCACTAGCGTGCGTGATGCCGCGCTGATGCTCACCGCCATGGCGGGCAGCGATCCTGCCGATTCTGCCACGGCAGAGGCTGATGCCCACAAGACGGATTTTGCCGCCGGGCTTGTCGCCACCAGCCTCAACGGCGTGCGGCTGGGCGTGCTACGCCGCGCAGTGGGCAGCAATCCCAAGGTGATCGCCTTGTTCGAAAAGGCGCTGGCCGACCTGAAGGCCGCAGGCGCGGTGCTGGTCGAGCTGGATTACACTCCGCCTGCCGAGATGGGCCGCGATGAATACACCGTGCTGCTGTATGAGCTGCGCACCGATCTGGCAGCCTATCTCCAGTCGGTCCCCGCATCCTCGTTCAAGGGCATGGCGCCTGCCCGCACGCTGGCCGATGCCATCGCCTTCAACAAGGCGCATCCGCAAGAGCTGCAGTGGTTCGGGCAGGACAGCTTCGAGGAAGCCGAGGCGATGACCGACACCGCCGTTTACAGGAAAGCGCGCGACAATTCGCTGCGCCTTGCGGGGGCAGAGGGGATAGACAAGCTGCTGGCCGAACACCGCGTGTCGTTCCTCATCGCGCCAACCGCGCCGCCCGCCTGGGCTATCGACCTCGTGACCGGCGACCTTTCCATCGATGTCGGCATGGGCAGGATGGCGGCCATTGCAGGCTATCCGCACCTCACTGTGCCGATGGGCGCGGTGGAGGGGCTGCCGATGGGACTGTCATTCATGGGCGCCAAGTGGGACGACCAACGCGTGCTGGAAGCGGGGGCGGCCTATGAACGTGCGCGGACAGTGCCAGTGCCGAAGCCATCGCTGAAGCGCTGGGGGGAATAAGGCTCAACCCCGGCTGCGCCGTAGCGCGTCCAGCGCTTCCAGTTCGCGCTGCAGATTGATCTGCTGCGCTTGCGCGCGGCGCAGGGCATCGCGCTCAGCCCGGCTCTTGTGGCGACGCGCCGACCAGCGCGCCAGCCGCCGACCCGAATCGCGCAGCAGGAAGGCGATGACATCGACCAGCCCCTGCCGCCGCGCCGGAACCAGCGCATAGGCGCGCGGCAATGGGACCGCTTCCATCGCAGGCTCTGCCACAAGCTTTGGTACTGGTTCTGGCAAAGGCTCCAGCTCTGGCAGCGGCTCCCGCAATTCGGGCAGGGCATCGAACGAGACGACACGGGGCGGCAGGGACGGCGCCAGATCGCCGAGCGGCTCGACCAGCGGTTCGACCAATGGTTCGACCAATGGTTCAGGCCGCACGGGAAGCGCGAACGCAGGGGCCAGCGGTGGGGCGATTGTCGGCGGGGGCGTCGGCGGGACATAGGTTCCCAGCACGGGCACGGCTGACGGGATGGCGGGCAGCTGCTCTGGTAGCACGGCTTTGCCCTTTGCCGAGCCCGGCGCCTGCTGCTCGGCTTCCTGCGCCTGTACGGCCGCCTTTGTCCGGCCTTTCTTTCCGGCTCGCCGCCCCTTGGCCGCTTCTCTGGCGATAGGCTGCGCCGCAGCGCCCGTTGCCGCCGCCTCAAGCCCGGCGGCCATCCGCGCGGCGGCCTTTCGGGCCTTCTTGCCCTTGGCATTGCGCCGCTTTTGTGCGCGCGTCTGGATCAGACCGCTTTCGTCCGGGCCATCCGGCACAGCCGCCATCGACCCGCGCTGGATCAGGGCCAATTCGTGCCGCGAAGCGGCGTGGTGGGGCGCCCTGCTGCCAGCCGCGAAGGGCGTGGCAGTAGGAGGCCGGGAAACAAGGCGATTGCGAATGGTATGCATCGGGGGTCCCTCCCAGGAGCCGATCCTGCCCGATTCTCTCACGCACCGATTCGCCGAGTCAATTCAGCACCAATACGGATGCAACACCCACAGCAAAAGGGGCGCCCTGTGCCAGAGCGCCCCTTATGGTTTTCAATGCCTTGCAGGCAGAATCAGGCGTCCGAGGCCTTCTTCTTGGCCGGTGCCTTCTTCTTCGGGGCAGCCGCTTCTTCAGCCAGAGCCGCTTCCTCAGCCGCCGGGGCTTCCTCGGCTGCCTCAGCCTTGGCCTTCTTGGCGGCCTTCTTCGGCGCGGCCTTTTCAGGCTCTGCTTCGGCGGGCTTGCCCGTCTCGTCCGCCTCGATCACCGCCTGCAGTTCCTCGCGGGTCACGCTGCGGTCGGTCACTTCGGCCTTGTCGAACAGGAAATCGACAACCTTGTCTTCATAAAGTGGCGCGCGCAGCTGGGCGGCGGCCAGCGCATCCGAACGGATGTAGTCGATGAAGCGCTGGCGATCCTGCTCGCGATACTGCTGCGCGGCCTGGCGCATCAGCATTTCCATTTCCTGCGCGGTCACGGCCACGCCATTGGCCTGCCCGATTTCCGAAAGCAGCAGGCCCAGACGCACGCGGCGCTCGGCGATCTTGCGGTAATCGTCCTTTTCTGCCTCGATCTCGGCCAGCGCGGCGGCGGGATCTTCTTCCTTGGCAGCTTCGGTGGTCAGCTGCTGCCAGATCTGAGCGAATTCGGCTTCGACCATCGAGGGCGGCACGGCGAAGTCATGGCCGGCTGCCAGCTGATCGAGCAGCGAACGCTTCATCGCCGTGCGCGTGAGGCCAGCGGTTTCCTGTTCGAGCTGGCCCTTGATGAGGCCGCGCAGCTGATCGATGCCTTCAAGGCCGAGCGACTTGGCAAAATCATCGTCTGCGGTGAATTCGGCGGCGTGCTTCACCGCCTTCACGGTGCAGGCGAACTGGGCCTCCTTGCCAGCCAGGTTCTCGGCCGGGTAGTCTGCCGGGAAGGTCACGGTGATCGTGCGCTCATCACCCGCCTTCACGCCGACCAGCTGTTCCTCGAAGCCAGGGATGAAACGGCCCGAGCCCAGCTC